>CAVEDT010000269.1:0-607 GCA_963614475.1 Roseburia faecis | reverse complement strand
GACAAGGATGGAGTTTGCGCAACCCATTTCGATACCTTTCTTGAGGTATTTAACATTGGTAACAAAGAGGTCGTCACCTACGAGCTGGCAACGGTCGCCGATGAGATCGGTGAGCACCTTCCAGCCTTCCCAGTCGTTTTCGGCCATACCGTCTTCGATGGAGTCGATGGGGTATTTCTCGATAAGGCTCTTCAGGAACTGAGCCTGCTCGGCGCTGGTGAGCTTGGGAGCGTCTGCACCCTGCTTCCAGGTGTAGTCGTATACACCGTCCTTGTAGAATTCGGAGGAAGCGCAGTCGAGGCCGATGGTAACGTCCTTTCCGGGAACATATCCGGCCAGTTCGATAGCCTTGATGATTACGTTGAGGGCATCTTCGGTGCCGTCGAGAGTGGGTGCGAAACCACCTTCATCACCTACTGCGGTGCTCAGGCCACGATCTTTGAGGACTTTCTTGAGGTTGTGGAACACTTCGGTACCCATGCGGATGCCTTCGCGGAAGCAGCATGCACCGATAGGACGGATCATGAATTCCTGGAAGCAGATGGGAGCGTCGGAGTGTGCGCCGCCGTTGATGATATTCATCATGGGCACGGGCAGTGCATAGGTG
>CAVEDT010000268.1:0-3051 GCA_963614475.1 Roseburia faecis | reverse complement strand
GCACCGTACAGGTACATGAAGGTGTCTGCGAAATCAAGGGCGGCACATTCGACCTCAAACAGCTTTGGAAAGGTGACTACACCTATATGCTCAACTGCATTGATAAAAACTACAAGGACGGCACAGCCAAAATAATCGTTACCGGCGGTACATTCACCGGCTTCAACCCGGCATACAATGGTGCTGAAGGCGAAGGGACAAACTTCCTCGCTGACGGCTACATCGCCGCAGAATCAGTGAAAAACGGTAAGCACATCTTTACCGTCAAGAAAGCCGAGACCGTTACTTCGGCTGACGTCTTACATGATTTATGCTATAATAAAAAGGGTGCTGTTATCTATATCAATACTCCGATAGTTAATGAGACCGGTAGCGCTGCATACTGCTATAACGGCGGTACTCGCACCATTACATTGGACAAGAATGGCTCGTTGACATCCGGCAAAGCATGCACACTGACGGTCTCCTCCAGCGTTACTGTTAACCTGAATGGACTGGGTGGCACAATCAACTCGCCCGTGACTACCGAAAGCTATAATGCAGCGTTGAAAGTCGGCGGTAACTCCGCGGCCACGCTGAATATTTACGGTAATGGCAAGTACATACAGCCGGCCGGAGCTAAGTCCGGACATGCACTCCTCATTGCTGCCGGTACTGCCAATATCTACGGCGGATATTTCTATGCCGGCAAAGGTGCCGGTACCGGCGTAGATGCTATGGCTTCGACAATACACCTATGGGGTCTTCAAGGTATGAGTACCTGTAATATCTATGGCGGTGTATTTGAATGCGAGGGCGATGCTAAGTATCTGCTGAACTGCGAAGATTCCTATTACAAAAATGGGAAATGTAAATTCGTAGTATATGGTGGCATATTTGTAGGCTTTAACCCCGCAGAATCTTATTCGGAAGGCACTACTGCAATAAACTGGGTAGCCGATGGCTACAAGTCGGTTAAGACCACTTACAATGGTAAGGAGGCTTACCAGGTCGTAAAAGCTTGAAAGCACACTAATATGATATAAGAGGAGGGCGGATACGCCTTTCGGAAGACGCCGTCAGGCGTGTCCGCCCCATACTCTTAATTTATTGAACGATAAAATGCTTTAGAACAGCACCGAGAATTAAAAACTACGCAGAAAAAACATTAGTCCTTATGTAGACAAATTCAAAAGACACAAAACAAATTGATTTACCCTCAATAGAGAAACATTAATTATAAATACTCAGTAACTTAATACACTAATAGTATGAAACTTAAACTTTTCTCATCACTTGCACTTGTGGCAATGATGGTTGCAGGTACGTCCTGCTCTTCGGAAGAAGTGGCACCCGTGACGGGCGAGAGCACAGTCACGTTGTCGGTGACCCTTCCCGACGGTATTCAATCACGTGCGTTTGCTGACGGCACCACCGCTGACAGCCTCACGATGTTAGTTCTGGACGGCGAGACGGCACTGCCCGTATTCACCGGTACCGATCCTACGGTATTGTCCACCGACATCAACCTGACCAAGCAGGTGAACCTGCGTCTTGCCGCCGGTAAGACCTACCGTGTAGTATGCTGGGCTTCGGCCAAGAAATCGCCCTATACGTTCGACACCGCTAAGCGTAAGGTGAGCGCCAACTATGCCGGCGCACTGACCAGCGACGAGAATCTCGATGCCTTCTATGCCGTACAGGACATCACCGTGACCGGTAACACCACCGAGACCATAAAGCTGTACCGTCCGTTTGCACAGCTGAATATCGGAACAAACGACCTGTCAGCCGCCAAGGCAGCCGGCTTCGAAGCCGAGACCGTCACCGTCAAGGTGCCCACCTACAAGAGCCTGGATCTGCTCACCGGTAAAGTCGAAGAAGGCGAACCCCAGGCTGTCACCTTTGCAGCCAACGCCCTGCCCACCGGTGAGGCTTTCCCCAAGACGGGTTATGATTACTTGTCGATGGACTACCTGCTGATGAGCACCGACAAGCAGCTCGTAGACGTGGAATTCACCGTAACTGCCAAGGGCGGCGCAACACGCACACTCCCCGTAAGCGCCGTGCCCGTACAGCGCAACTATCGCACCAACATCTTCGGTAGCCTGCTGACCAATAGCGTCAATATCAATGTCGAAATCGAGCCCGCATTCAATGAACCCGGCTTCGAAGGCGAGAAGTTTGAAGCTACAGCCAAGGTTAACGGTGTGGAATATCCCAACTTCGCTGCCGCTGTGGATGCAGTGAACAATGGCGAAGCAGGCACATATACGGTTACTCTTATGGGTCAAACCTCTTGGGCTACCGGTGGCGCCGGTGGCAACGCCAATAAGTGTTTTACCAATCCTGCGAGCACAATCAATCTTGACCTTAACGGCAAGAGCCTGACAATGACCGGTTCGGGCGGCTTTGTAAATGCCGGTAAGACAAATATCTCCAACGGTACAATCATAGACAAGACCGCGTATTTGTATGAGAACGGTGAAACCGCATGGGAATTCACTTACCTCGAATTTGAGGGCGGCGAATACACCTTCGACAACGTTACCTTCAACAACAGCGTGATGTTTGAAGGCTCCAAGACTACGGCCAACAACTGCGTATTCAAGGGCATATCGACACTTGCGTCCAACCAACCCGAAGAATACTGTCTGTGGATTTCGAACGGCGATGTTCATCTGAACGGCTGCAAAATCTCCAACGGATATCGCGGCGTCAAGGCACACGAAGGATATAAGAAAGATCGTCAGATTAAGATAACAATCGACGGTTGCGAATTCTTTGACTTGTCCGGCAAGGCCGCAGTGCTTACAGACCAGCAAGTTGTTTCCTGCAGCATCAAGAATTGCATCTTCCGCGATGTACAACCCGGCGGCCAAGGTATGTATGCATACCAGAGCTACACTTCACTGAAACCCTCTGTATCCAACTGCCGCGTGATATTCACTAATGCTCAGGGCCTTGTGAAATTTGCCAAGCAGGTAAACGAGACCAAGTTGTCTTACTCCGATAAGACTCTTACGTTTGAATTGGGCTCGGATATAGACTTGACCGGTATCAACTGGGAGC
>CAVEDT010000267.1:1500-3064 GCA_963614475.1 Roseburia faecis | reverse complement strand
CGGCGTTAGGGCTAGCCATACGGGTGTCACCCATATTGGTGAAGTTGATGGAGTTGGCTGTTGCCGGATCCATAGATATGTCCCCGTTGAAGTAGTTGCAGCCCGAGTTGCCGTGAACTTTTTTCTCGGAGATGTCAAAGAAGATATTGACGCCTTCGTCGTTCACCGACTCGTTGCCGATTTTGGCTACGAGCCATTCGCCGTTCAGGAAATCCATATTGTGGCGACGCAGCGTCAGCAGCTTATGGCCGGTGCTGTCGCTGAGGTACAGGTAAGACTCGTTGCCGATATCCTTGATGGAGATGTGGAGCTTCTCGTCCTCGCGCAATGCATAGTTGATGTCCCCGTCATAGGATATTTCGGGACACAAGCGTTGGGTGCATAGCACGTGCGATAGGATGATGGTCGATCCTTCGACGCGGTAGTCGCCGTTGAGGACATTGCAGCCGTTGAAAGCGTAAAAACGCAATTCGGCCGGCGAGAAATTGATGTACGGCATATTCTCGTCTTGGCGGATGTCGGTGGTGCCCACCTTGATTATGGTCCATTCGCCGACTAGGGATTTGCTGATGTCCTCACCCGGTGCTACGACCGAGGGCTGACGGGTTACAATCTCGTTGGCGGGAGTTGAGGGGCGAGATGCGGCAGAGCATCCGCTCAGTGTCGTCGAAACCGCGATTGCGGCAAAGATGTATTTGATAGCGTTCATAATCATATTGTTATCTCGTGTGTGTAAGTCGTCGTATTATTTAGAAATCGTAGTAGGTGTGTATGCCTTTATGCTGATTGGACTATGTCCGGGTGCAAAGGTTTAACGTCCCGTCGTGTCCGTAGTTCCCGTCGTGTCCGTTGCGACCGCTTTGCCCGTAGCGACAGGCGCTGATGTGTCGTTCAGTGTCGGCTGCTGGGCTGCCTTGGTTGTGTACAGCTTCAGCGGTCCGGTGAAAGCTCGCAGACTCTTGATGGGAACGGGTGGGGCAAGGCGCGTCACTATCGGCAGGTCGGCATGAGCGCGCACGGTATCCGCCTTGGAGGTGACGATGTATGCAGCATTGTCGCGCAGCACCGGTATTGTTTGGGGCAATTCGTTGGGGTTGAGGCGATAGAATACTGCGCCGTTCTCCATCATCGGCGTCATCTGTTGCCATCCGTAGTTGGTGCGCACGGGCCATAGTAGCGCCAAGGCGATGTAATAGGTGGCCCATACCGTTGCAGCCGAGCGTGAGGTGCTGTCATCCAAGGCTGCAATCAGCGCACCCGGCAGCAGCATCGCCAGCGGCAGCAGCGGGAAGGTGTAGCGTGCCTGATGAAGCACCGAGGCATAGTCGGTGAGAAATATGGCGACGATGGCGCCTGATGCGAGCCATACCACCACGGCATAGGGGCGCAGATGTCCCAGCCGCTTCTTCCACACCAACAGGCCGAATATGACGACACAAGCCACCGTTCCGGTCCACGTCAGAGTGTCCGAGCCCAGCCATCCGGCCACGCGCTGTACGGCGGCGCCACTGTTGGCAAAACCACCGCGCGTATGCACCGTCGAATGTAGCAGGAAATTGAAAAA
>CAVEDT010000267.1:0-1490 GCA_963614475.1 Roseburia faecis | reverse complement strand
GCTCAGAGCCATTAGACCCACGTCTGCATATCGGCGGCGGCGTGCGGCGGCCACAATCAGGCCCAAGCCGACAAGTCCCACGTATATCGCGTTGAGGTACCCGGTGCTGAGAGCTCCGCAGACGGTGACCGCGAGAGCAGCGTGTGGTTTGAAGCCTATTGGCTTGTCTTTGAGTCTGATACATATCTTGACAGCGCATAATGCCAGCAGCGTCAGCCACATCTGCGCCATTTGGTATTCGCGTACAAACATCGTATCAAAGACAGCGGTACGCGTGGCCATAGCGGCAGTGATTATGGCCAAAGTCAGCCACCATCGCTCGCGTCCGAACACCAGCGTGCCTATGCGCCACATGGCCCAGAAGGCCACGATCATAAAGACGATATTAAGCCATCCGCCGGCGCGGGCCACCGCTTGAGCGTCCCATCCGTCGGCCAGCGGCTCCAAGGCGACGCGCAATGCCATATAGTACATCGATGCGTGCGGAATATCGTAGTTGTTGGAGTGTAGCGATGCAATGTCTTCGCCGAGAGAGTGTTTGTCGGCCAGTACCTGCTTGAGTTGCGCTCCGGAGTATGTCCCTTCGGGCAGAGCTTGGACATAGGCACGATTGTGACGCGCCAGCATCACCGAAAACACTTCGTCCGAATGTAATTGTGTGCGCCCGTAGATGGCTGCAAGTCGTATGCCTACCAGCAAGATAAGGCAGGCGGCAAAGGCTATGGTCGGGAGATGTCGTCGCAATTGGTCCTTCATATATGTGTCGTGATATTTTTTTTCGGGGGGGGGGCGGCCGTCTTGCAGACGCCGTTTCGGGGATTTCCGAGTGAATTGTTTCTTGAGCCTTACGCCAATTTTCCTCAGGCACTTCCGAGATGCTATTTTTTATCTTGGTCGGAGAAGCGGTCGGGGAAGGCGATGTCCTTCTCAGGTCGTACGTACGCGCGTACAATAAATATTAAGCCTGCGATAATGAACGGTATGCTCAGGCATTGGCCCATATTCAGAACCATATTTTCCTCGAAAGACACCTGGACGTTCTTGACAAATTCGATGAGGAAACGGCAGGAGAAAAGCACAGTCAGAAAGACGCCGAAAATCAGTCCCGGACGTCGTTCGGCATTGCGTCGCCAGTACATCCACATCAGCAGGCCGAAAAGCGCCAGATAGCAGAGCGATTCGTATATTTGCGTCGGGTGGCAGGGCAACCCCGGATACTCGTGGCCGCGCACAAAGATAAAGCCCCACGGCAGGTCGGTGGGATGTCCGTAGATTTCGCTGTTCATCAGATTGCCGAAACGTATCATCGCGCCTACCAATGCGATAGGTATCACAAGACGGTCAAAAGTCCATAGCGGGCTGCGCTTTGTCGTAATCAACGAAAAGAGCAGTACGGCGATAATGATGCCTATGGCGCCGCCGTGGCTGGCCAGGCCGCCTTCCCATATCGAAAGGATATGTTCGGGATGTTGCGAGTACCAGTCCCATTC
>CAVEDT010000266.1:0-3067 GCA_963614475.1 Roseburia faecis | reverse complement strand
CCCCAATATAGGCGCACGCGACAGCTACCTCATGTACCACGAGGAACTGGAGAGCCTCGTCCTCAATTTCCCCACGATACGCCGCGCACGCTTCTGGATGACCTTCGGACAGGAGTACCTGACTCACCTGCGCGTAATCCAGGATATAGGGATGGCACGCATCGACCCGGTGATGTACAACGGACAGGAAATCATACCATTGCAATTTCTCAAGGCCGTACTGCCCAATCCGCAAGACCTGGGCGAGAACTACACCGGCGAGACAAGCATCGGATGTCGCATCAGCGGCATAGGCAAGGACGGCAAACCTCTCACATATTATATATACAACAACTGCAGCCACCATGCCTCGTATCTCGAGACCGGAATGCAGGCCGTCAGCTACACCACAGGCGTTCCGGCCATGATTGGCGCAATGATGTTCCTCACGGGCAAATGGCGCCGCGCCGGAGTGTTCAATGTCGAAGAATTCGACCCCGATCCGTTCATGGAGCAACTCAACAAGCAAGGTCTGCCCTGGCACGAAATCATCGGCGAAGACCTTGAGCTGTAAGACCTGCATCGCACCTATAATGGCCATTAAGGCCATTATAGCTACTATAGCTATTCCTCCGACACTTCCATCCCTCCTATTATACCCATAGTTCCCATACCTCACCTACATGGAACATTACGTAGTATCCGCACGCAAGTATCGCCCTTCGACGTTTGACAGCGTCGTCGGGCAAAAGGCGCTGACGGTGACGCTGAAAAACGCCATCGCCGGTGACCGCCTTGCCCACGCCTATCTGTTTTGCGGCAGTCGAGGCGTAGGCAAGACCTCGTGCGCCCGCATATTTGCCAAAACCATCAACTGCACCCACCGCACGCCCGACGGCGAAGCATGCAACGAGTGCGACTCGTGTCGCAGCTTCAACGAGGGCCGCTCGCTCAATATCATCGAGTTGGACGCCGCCTCGCACAACGGCATCGACGATATGAAGGCCCTTATCGACCAAGTACTTGTACCACCAACCATGGGCCGATATCGTGTATTCATCATCGATGAGGTGCACATGCTGTCCACCGCCGCATTCAACGCCTTCCTCAAGACCCTTGAGGAACCGCCGGCACATGCCATATTCATCCTCGCCACCACCGAGAAGCACAAAATCATACCCACGATATTGTCGCGCTGCCAAATCTATGATTTCAACCGCATTACGATATCCGATATGGTGGCGCATCTGCAATATGTGGCGCAGAACGAGGGCATCACCGCCGAGCCGGCAGCGTTGAGCGTCATCGCTCACCACGCCGACGGCGCCATGCGCGACGCCCTGTCCATCTTCGACCAAGTGGCCGCATCGTCACGCGGAAATATCACCTACGCTTCTACCATAGCCAACCTCAACGTCTTAGACAACAGCTACTTCGAGCGCCTCGTGGATGCTTTTGCCAATCAAGACGTATCGGCCGCGCTGCTGGTGTACAACGAGATTAGGGCTCACGGCTTTGACTCGCTGTTCTTCATCAACGGCCTCGGTGCCTACCTGCGCGACTTGATGTGCGCCGCCAATCCGGTGACACTGCCGCTCATCGAAGCCACGGACGACATCCGCCAGGCTATGGCCAAACGCGCCGCCGGCTTGCCCCCGGAATTCTTCTATCGGGCTATGGCGATATGCAACTACGCGGATCTCAACTACCGCACGGCTTCAAACAAACAGTTCCTGGTTGAGCTGTCGCTCATCCGACTGTGCCAACTACTGAGCCCCTCGAACTCGACGGCGACTTCGGGGGGCCTCTCGACCAAATAGCCGCAATGCACACTGCCGCGCCGGCCACCTCGGCCGCGCCTCAAGCCACAGCTCCCGCAGCCGTGGCCGGGACGGTTGCGCCCGCGGCACGAGCAGCAGCGGCGACGGCGACAGGTGCCACACCGCACGCCCCGGCATTTAACGGCGCCGTGATACACGGACTGCGTACCAACCTGCACACCCCCGGAGTGAGCCTCAAGCACGGCATCGAGCGCCCGGCCGAGGAGAAACGCGTCGATACATCGAGCTCGACAGTACTACGCAACGAGCCTTTTGCCGACGAAGCCTTCGAAAAAGCGTGGAAAGCCTTTATCGACGCCAACCCCACGCAGCATATCGTCATCAACACCATGCGCGCTTGTCCTCCGATGCGCAAGGATGCCGCTTCGACACATTATACTATGAGCGTCGAAAACACCCTGCAAGAAGACCAGATGAAAAACGTGATGCCCTCGCTGTTGAAGCATCTGCACGACGCTTTGGCCAACGACAATATCGCCATAGACTTCTCGGTCAAGGACGCCAAGGACTCGCCTATGTCCTGGAATCAGCGCGAAGTGCTGGCTCACATCATAGACAAGCACCCCGGGCTACGCGACCTCATTGATACGCTCGAACTTAAACTCGATTGACGCAACGTCTTACGCAACGACATTACACACCATCATATTTACACATATTCACTTATTTATATTGTAACCGGATACATCTATGACAGACTTAAACACCGAACAAAAGGCAAAGATGCCTCAACCGCTGCGACGCGGCGATACGATAGCAATATGCAGCCCGGCCGGGCCCATCAGCGAAGACAAAGTCAGCGGCGCCGCCGCCGTACTCCGCGACTACGGCTGGAAAGTGCGAATTATGCCTCACACCCTCGGCCGATACGGCAATTACTCGGGCAAAGACAGCGAACGTTATGACGACCTGGCCGCCGCCCTTACCGACCCGGAAGTACGCGCCGTAATATGCAGCCGCGGCGGATACGGCGTAGTGCATCTATTGGACAGTCTCGACAAACTGGATCTTGCCGCCGACCCAAAATGGGTGGTTGGATTCAGCGATATTTCGGCGCTGCACGCCCTGATGGTGCGACACGGCATCGCCTCGATACACGGCTCGATGACCGATGCGATACGTCGCGGAGCCGACGACGAGGACAATGCCCGACTCTTTGACCTGCTGCAAGGACACCGCAACCCGGTAGCCTTCGCCACCGATCCGCGCCACGACCGTCCGGGCATAGCCAGCGGAACTCTTTACGG
>CAVEDT010000265.1:0-3094 GCA_963614475.1 Roseburia faecis | reverse complement strand
GGCATCAAGAATGCCTTCTGGGTGATCATCGCCTGCTTCATCGTAGCCGTATGCCTCTTCATCTTCTGGTTCGGCAACGACATGCACTTCGACGAAGACGGACATCCTCTGGATCTCTGGGGTACCGTATACAAAGGCGGCTTCATCGTGCCTCTGCTGCAGACCCTCTTCCTCACTGTGATCGTAATCTCTGTAGAACGCGCTATCGCCATTGGTGCAGCCAAGGGTAAAGGCAGCGTCGACAAATTCGTCGCAAACGTTAAGAAATGCCTCGCCAAGAAAGACATCGCCGGTGCAAAGGAACTCTGCAAAAAACAGAAAGGTTCTGTTGCCGCTGTCGTTAACGCCGCTCTCGTAAGCTACGAGGAAATGGACAAGAACACCGAACTCACCAAAGAGCAGAAAGTGCTGACTATCCAGAAAGCCCTCGAAGAAGCTACCGCTCTGGAAATGCCCTCGCTGACCCAGAACCTCCCCATCGTTGCAACCATGACCACTCTCGGTACTCTTATCGGTCTTCTCGGTACCGTGCTCGGTATGATCAAGTCCTTCCAGGCTCTTGCTCAGTCCGGAGCTCCTGACTCCACCGAACTCTCCACCGGTATCTCCGAGGCCCTTATCAATACCGCCTTCGGTATCGCAACCGGTGCATGCGCCGTTATCTCCTACAACTTCTTCACCAACAAGATCGATAACCTCACCTACGCCATCGACGAAATCGGCTTCTCGATTGTTCAAACATTCCAGACCACTCACTAATCCCCTGTTTGCTTAACAAGGCAGTTATAACACTAACACCACTAACACTAAGTAAATATGGGAAAAGTAAAAATTAAAAGAAAGAGCACGCTCATCGACATGACCGCGATGAGTGACGTGACCGTTCTTTTGCTGACTTTCTTCATGTTGACATCTACCTTCTTGCAGAAAGAACCGACAGTGGTATACACCCCGTCGTCCGTATCCGAAGAGAAGGTGCCCGTAAAGGACTTGGTGACCATCCTGGTCTCCAGCGAAGACAAATCGGGTAAATTGAAAGACCCCACGCAGGTCGAAGGCAAGATTTTTATCTCCTTCGCCGGTGACTCCGTCATCCCCAGCGAAGCCCTCCGCGGAAAAGTCCTGGACTTCGCAGTAAGCAAATACAACGAACTTCACCCCAAGAACGCCATCAAGATCACTAACGATCAAAAGGCTGCTTTCATGAAGACAAATATGCTCGGCGTCCCCTTCAAAGTACTTCCCCAAGTACTGTCTATGGAGACTTCCAAGCGTGACAAATTCATGGGCGAACTCACCGACCCCAACGTCGGCATACCTATCAACGACAACAAGGACAAAAACGGCGCCCTCAACGACTTCCAAATTTGGATGTGGGCGTTGGCCAACGTAGCTCAGGAAGGCCGTAACGACAAAATCAGCCAACTTGACGCCGAAGGTCAAAACGGTGCCGAAGCAGTCCGCGATGCCGACATCCTTTATAATTCAGTGTTCCAAGGCCGTGCCATATCCGTCAAAGCGGATAAAGACACCCCCTTCACGACCATTCACCGAGTTTTCGACAACCTTCAGACAATGGGTCTCAATAAGTTCACTCTTATGACCGCCCTCAAGTCCGAATCTGCCGAATAACCATAAAAGTAAAGAACAACAATGGCACAAATAGATTCCTCAAGCGGCGACGGAAAGAAAAAGAAAGGCGCCCAAAAGAAGATGACTATCCATGTGGACTTTACTCCTATGGTCGACATGAACATGCTTCTGATTACATTCTTCATGCTCTGTACCACCATGATCAAGAGTCAGACCCTCCAAATCCTACTGCCGTCCAACGACCAACGCATCAAGGACGAACAGAAGAACCAGGCCAAGGCTGACGACGCTATATCTCTGATCCTGGATACAGAATACAAATCCAACGGACTACCCGCAGTAGACGAAAACGGCAACACCTTGCACGACATCTACTACTACGAAGGCCTCCCCGACACCGTCAACATCTCCGGTACAAAGGGCTGCATCAAGCTCTCCCACTTTATCGGAAATGCTCCCGGCGGCAAACGCCAAGGTATCCGCGAAATCCTCTACCAGCGCCACAAAGAGGCTATGGACATCTATGATCAACTCAAAGCCGACTACAAGGCCAAGAAAATCACAGATGAGCAATTCGCCGAAAAAGCTAAAGAGAACGCCACGAACGAAAACCTCAAACACCCCGTGGTTATTATCAAACCGGGTCCCAACGCTACTTACGAAGCCCTTGTAAACGCTATCGACGAACTCAACCTGAACCAGATACGTAAGTACTCGATTCAGATGCCCGACCATACCGATACGACACTGTTGCGCAACTACGAGAAGGCTACCGGCAAAACCGTTATCCGTCCCAACGTACGTAAAAAATGATCAAAGTTCTATATTACTAACCAATTAACACAAAAGAAAAATGGCAAAAGATGTAGATCTTTCATCAAAAGAATGGTGTGACATCGTATTCGATGGCAAGAACAAGAAGTATGGCGCATACCAACTGCGCGCAACTTCTGTCAAGCGCCACACCAAAGCCCTCCTGTCCGTACTCATCGTACTGGCACTCATTCTGACAGCTATCATCATGGTGATGACCGGCGTGTTCAAGAGCGCTGACGAAGACGTCAACGCCAAGAACGAGCAGGAAGAAGTCGTCATGGCTCCCGAAGATGTTCCCGAAGAGGAAGAACAGTTGGATATCCCCGAGCAAAAGCCCGAGGAAGTTCAAGCCGAAGAAGAAGTTGCCGCTACTCAGGCCGTGACCGAAGTCAAGATTGTAGAGCAAGTCGACAAGGACCGCGAAGTCAAGGACCAAGAGCAAGTGCTTGAAAACACCGCTCAATTAGGTGCTGACGACCACAAAGGCGTAGAAGACATCAACCGCGACCGCGTTGTCAAGGAAGTCGTCGAAGTTAAACCTGTGGAGAAGCCCAAAGACGAAGGCCCCGTAAGCATGGCAATGGTTGAGCAGAAACCCTCGTTCCCCGGTGGTGACGCCGCCATGTACAAATGGCTCAACGATAACATCATTTATCCTGCAGCCGCTTCGGAAGAAGGCGTACAA
>CAVEDT010000264.1:0-3108 GCA_963614475.1 Roseburia faecis | reverse complement strand
CCTATATACAGGCAATCAGATTGGACTTGAGGACATCTTCGGCCCTAATCCGAAGTATGACATCGAGCATACAATTCCGCGCAGTCGTGGCGGAGACAGCACAATGGAGAACCTCACTCTTTGCGATTCGCGTTTCAATCGCGAGGTAAAGAAGACAAAACTCCCGAGCGAATTGGTCAATGCCGATGAAATCCTGCTGCATGTGGCTTTTATGAAAGAAAAGGCCAACGACCTGCAAAAGCAAATCCGCCGCTGCCGCACAAATGCGTCTATGGACAAGAGCATAAAAGATCGCATAATCCAAAAACGACACTCTTTGGAGTTGCAGCAAGCCTATTGGCGAAACAAATACCATCGGTTTGAAATGACCGAAGTGCCTGAAGACTTTAGCCGCCGTCAGGGTGCCACGGCAGGCATCGTAGCTCGATATGCCCGTCTGTTCTTGAAATCCCTATTCGACAACGTCTCCATCGTCAAAGGTACTGCAACGGCCGACTTCCGCAAAGCATGGAAACTGCAGAGCGTCGATGAGAAAAAATCACGCGACAACCATACACACCACCAAGTCGATGCCGTTGTGATTGCATGCATCAGCCGAGGCGACTACCAACGTCTGGCCGCTTCATACCACCTGAACGGATACGCCGATAGGGAACGCCCGTCAGTTCCCGAACCCTGGGAAGGTTTCGTAGATGATATGCGGCGCATACAGGCCGAGACCTTAATATCATACGACTTCACGGACAATGCTCCGAAGCAAGTGCGCCGCCGTATCAAGTTCACCGGCAGCCACCATACAAAGGGTAAATCGCACATATCCGAAAGCGATACGGCACGCCTACCATTGCATATGGATACCAATTACGGCGCCATCGAGCGCGACGGCGAAGTGAAGTATGTGAAACGCAAGTCAATTACAGAATTAACAAGCCAAAGCGATATAGCAAGAATCGTTGATCCTACTGTCAGAGAAAAGGTACAGGCAGCTACTCGTGGTCTCGAAAAGGCGCCGGATATCAAAGCTGCCTTATCCGAGCCTATCTGGATGAATAAGGATAAGGGCATACAAATCAAGAAGGTACGATGCTTCACTCCGGATGTAGTACAGACTATCAACATCCGCAAACATCGCGACATATCACGTCACGAATACAAAAGAACAGGGCACTTCAGAAATGACGGCAACTACTGCATTGCCATATACGAGCAAGCTCTGCCGCAAGGCTCTACAACCAAAGCAAAGCGGTCGTTCAGTATCATCAATAATTTGGCAGCAGCATCTTACTTTAAGTTAGGCAATCGCGCCAATCGCGCCGAGCTATATCCTCTCGTGGATGGGAACGGCTATCAACTCAAAGCAGTGCTGCACCAAGGTGATTCGGTACTGCTCTATGAGAATTCACCTGAGGAGCTATACAATGCCTCTGCCGCCGAGCTTTGCCGCAGGTTGTATGTAGTATCCGGAATGTCGTCTATGGTTATTTCAAATAATAAGTATGGCCGAATTCAATTACGTCATTCACAAAATGCAGGCAAGTATGAGTCCGGTAAAAGCGGCGCATATATTGCAGGAGAAAAAACACGCACCACAATCATAATGTATCATACTCAGTTCAAAGGCCTAATCCAAAATCGAGACTTTACCATCGATATACTTGGCAAAATCAAGTTTCTGAGACATGATTAAGCAAACCATCGTTATATCGACGCCACGCCGTCTGTCTCTGCGAAACCACTTATTGGTAATCGCAGGGGCGGACGGCGAGGAGCCGATTACGCGCCCGGTTGCCAATATCGGAATTCTGATACTGGAGGATACGGTGACGACCGTAACCCTGCCGCTGCTGAATGCTCTTGCCGCAGCAAATGTATCAGTTGTCATTTGCGATGAAAAACATTGCCCGGCAACAATCGTTACGCCGCTCGAAGGGAATGCGACACAGAGTGAAGTGCTTAGAGCTCAATGCCAAATGACGCTGCCGCAACTCAAACAGGCATGGAAGCAAATCATTACAGCAAAGATCGCCAACCAAAAGCGCGTTCTCGACCTCTGCGGACTGGATGGCGGCATTCTGTCGCCGCACGTCCGCAATGTACTCAGCGGCGACACCACCAATCGCGAAGGCGTGGCCGCCCGCCTTTATTGGACTGAAATGTTCGATGAAGCCTTTGTCCGCGACCGCGAAGGCGATGGCATCAATGCCTTACTTAACTATGGTTATGCTATATTGCGAGCCGCGACCATACGCTCTCTTATCGGCTCGGGCGTGTCTCCTGCCTTTGGTATTTTTCACCGAAACCGCTATAACGCATTCCCTTTGGCGGATGACATCATGGAACCGTTCAGACCTTTTGTCGACTTAGTAGTATATGAGTTGTGGAAGCATGGCCAGACAACCATAAATAAGAATACCAAGTCGCGTTTGCTTAAAGTCTTAACCTGTGACGTATTGTGCGGTGAGGTGATGCGACCACTGATGCTGGCTCTCACATCGACAACGGCATCCCTCGGCTCGTACATACTTCGCAAATCTCAAGAGCTAACCCTACCCCGAATTCCATGACACACCACCGACTAAATGCTTATCATATCATGTGGTTATTCCTATTTTTCGATCTTCCGGTCTGTACCAAGCGGCAACGGAAGCAAGCCACACAATTTCGCAAAGACATCGAGTCTTTAGGCTTTAAGATGATGCAATTCTCCGTCTATGTATGCCACTGTCCATCGTACCAGCACGCGGATGCACTTATCGATAAAATTACGCACATCTTTCCCGATGAGGGTAATGTAAAAATCCTTTCGGTGACGGACAAGCAGTTCTCTAAAATCTTCAATTACTGGGGCAAGCCCGAAAGCTCTAAGAATTCGCGGATAAAGGATTCTAAGATTCCGGTACAGCTACAGTTGGAATTCTATTAATTTTTGTCGATATCGACAGTCCATAGTTCGCAGAAAAATGCGTACCTTTGCCTAAGAATACAAGCCTACACGACGTTTTCTATCTCGTGTGTACGCTATATACATTTTTATATCAGTGAATTACACCACGATAGTTGCGGTTTGATGTAGGACTATAATGATATACAACGGAGAAATCCTTATAC
>CAVEDT010000263.1:0-3115 GCA_963614475.1 Roseburia faecis | reverse complement strand
GTATGGTCCCGTACCTGCCGAGACGCTGCCCCAATACACCGCTCCCGAAATGGTAGACCTCGGATTGTCCGTAAAATGGGCTCCGTTCAATATCGGCGCAAAAGCCGCTTCCGAAACCGGCGACTACATCTGCTGGGGCGAGCTTACCGAAAAGCAGTACAGCCATGTCTACAACTACAAATGGTATAACGCTCTGACCGACGAATATATTGAAATAGGCGACCAAATCTCCAACACTCAATACGATGCAGCCAAAGCTCTGTGGGGCGACGGTTGGCGTCTGCCTTCCGAAGCCGAAGTCAAAGAGCTTATCGAAAAATGTACATGGACCGCTGAAACAAACGGATATACCGTCACCGGCCCCAACGGCAACAGCATCTTCCTGCCCGCCTGCGGTATGCAGGGCTACAAAGGCGCACCGCGCGGCTCCTATCAGACCGGATACTATATGACGGGTAACGCCAATGTCAATACAGACTATACCGGTAAAAAGATGGTAAGTACCGCCGTGACACTGCGTTTTGCACGCGGCGTAGGCAACAAGCTATCCGCACCTCAGGTGACCTTCAGCTCCAAGGCCGGCGGTATCCAAGTGCGTCCCGTTCACGACTAAACATAGGTCGCGACCAAACCAGGCTCTTGCGGGATTAATCAGTCCTGCTTAATAATAGCGGGGACTGCACCGAAAATGCGTCCCCGCTTTTCTTAAAAAATAACAGAAAAAGATGAAAACCCTATATATAACAGTACTTTCGGCAGCAATGACTCTGTCTGTCAGCACTTTGGCGCAAAGTTCGGATGCCGTACTCGACCTGACGGATCGTGCGACTTTTGACAAATGCACGCAGACCAGTCTGAGGTACGATCGCGAAGATTACAGCGCCTGGACGTACAACAACTATGGGAAGTACCCGTATATGTACAACAGCAGTATCACCGAGCCGTATTATTCGGACTATCTCGTCACCCCAGAAGTGACGCTGAAGGCATACACACTCTATCGTATCGAAGTGTCGCCGGCTGCCTATAACTCGGGCAAGACCACGTCTTTGACAATCGGATTGGGACAGGGTAGCGACTTGAAAAAGTATACGGTTCTGGCTCGTTTCGATGACGTGGCTTATGCCACCAAAGCCTCGGCGACACAAAAGACCGTGGATTTCCATGTCGAAGCCGACGGACAATATAAGTTGTACTTCCTCGGCGAGACCAACGGAATGTACCTTTACGACACCAAAATCGTAGAGGTCGGATCGTCGAATATTCCTCTGGCAGTCGACGGCCTTACACTGATGCCCGCATCCGACGGCTCGGCTTCGGTTACGGTGTCATTTACACTTCCCTCGGCCACGATAAGCGGCCAGCCGATTGACGGTACGGTCAAGTATAAGATCTATCGCGGCGACGACGAGACAGCGATCAAGTCCGGCCGCGGCACTGCCGGCGAGACAATCTCGTATACCGATAATAGTTGTGGTGAAGGCACTGTTACCTATTCGGTGACGGCCGAAAGCGACGGCAATACCAGTGACCGCGCTACCGCTTCGACATACGTGGGCAAAGAGACTCCTAATCCCGTCACCGACCTCGATGTGACCGGTAGCGAAGGTGTGTATACACTTTCGTGGAAAGCCCCGGTGACCGGTGTTCACGGTGCAATTATAGACTCGGCCGCGCTCACCTATCGCGTCACGCGCATCGTAGATGGCGTATCGACAGTTATCGCCGAGGCATGCGCCGCCACTACATATACCGACAAATACACTTCCGATGATTTGCAGTCATTGCAGTATGTTGTGGAGGCCGTACTCAACGGTGTGGCTTCCGAAGAGGCAAAGACCAAGACCTTGGCTGTAGGTTCGTTGGCGCTCCCGTTCGCTGATTCCTTTGCCAACGCATCCTTCGGCAAGATCTGGACGGCTGAGATTCTTTCCGGCACAATCAATTGGAAGGCTGTCGCTTCGACCGATTCGCAACGGCCCCTCATCGCCGAATCGATAGACCGGGACGGCGGCTTCGCATTCTACAATTCGTGGAACGCTATGCGCGGCAACTCGGCACGCCTTGCCTCCGCGCCTATCAAATATGTCGAGGGTGCCAGCCCCATCATCGAGTTCTATGCATACCGTACAGGTGGTAATGATCAAGTGAAAGTCCAAGTGTCGTGTGACAACGGTGATTGGACGGATGTTCCCGATGCACTGATAACGTTGAAAGCATCCACTCAGGATTGGGAAAAATTCGAGTTTCCCCTCGCAGCGGTTATCGCCGACGGCTGCAAGACCTTCCGCGTGGCTTTTGTAGCCTTGAGTGCTTACGGACAGAATACCGTCATCGATAAGGTGAGCGTATTTATTCCGGCCGATAAGGACCTCGAAGTTTCGTCTGTCGTCGCTCCGACATCGGTACTCTCGGGCAATAACATCAACCTTTCGTATACCGTTTCCAATAACAGTGCCAAGACTGTCAACGCCGCCGATTACTCCCTCGAATTGGTGACCGACTACCCCTCGGAGGTATCGCTGCCCGCCACCGTGGATCTTCCGGCATTCGGATCGACGACTGTAAATTTGACTATTCCCGTCACGGCTATCGAGACTCAGGCTGCCGACGCATATTCGTTTGCACTGAAAGTCGTATATGACGGCGACGAGAAGCTCGAGAATAACATTTCAGCAACCTCCGAGGTGGCTGTTGCATTCGTCGAAGAAGCTGCGCCGACCAATCCCGATGCCAAGCAACTTGCCGACGGTTCGATAGAAGTCACTTGGGATGCTGCCGGCGACGGACACACTCCGCTCAGCGTCAGCACGTCTTTCGAAGGCTACGAAGACGGCTTTACAGGCCCGTTTGACGGTTTCACCGCCCTCGACCTCGACGAGGCTGCCGGCGAAAACTACTATATGGCTTCCGGTAGCGCGTTCTCGGTAATCAAAAAACCATCTGTACCTAATGGCCGCGACGGTGACAATGTCATCGGTCTGACTCTTGGCGCAAACAAGCAGCAGGATGACTGGCTTATTTCGCCCGTATTGGACTGCAAAGCCGGCGCCACAATGGATCTCAATTTCCTTATTGCGACACGAAAATTCACGACGTCGTCATACTACTACAC
>CAVEDT010000262.1:1514-3120 GCA_963614475.1 Roseburia faecis | reverse complement strand
CTCGGAGAGCATACTTACGCGTGTATTGCCGCGCAATACACCCAGTCCGGCACCGTGCCATGTGGGATAGAAGCTGAAGTCACCGCGGCAGTTGATGTTGGTGCTGGTCCAGTATGTAGCCTTGTTCTGCAGTAGGTATTTGTTGAGAATTTTGGCAATGACGTCCGAGTTCGGGACTACCGGCTCGTTGTCATATCCGCGGTAAAGCATCAGCGGGAAGTTGCGGCGTGCCTCGGTACCGGTGGCGTTGGAGTGTATTGAGAAGAAGATGTCGGCGCCGCTGTTGTTGCTCAGATTGACGATGGTGGATAGGCCCAGGTCATCGTCCGAGGTGTTGGTGACGCGCGATATTTCTACGTCATAGCCTTTTTCGAGCAGCATGTCGCGCAGGAACAGGCCTTTGTCGAGGTTCGAGTTTGATTCCCAGTATCCTTCGGGGTCGCCCTGAGTGTAAGGAGCGATGACTACGTTTCGGTCATCGGGGTCGTGTCCGCCGTGTCCGGGATTGATGTATACTTTGATTTTCTTGGTGTTTTGTGCCGAAGCCGGGGTGGCGAAGAGGGTGCCCATAGATACCATCGACACCAGAGCGGCAGCAAATATTTTGTAGTATTTCATAATGCCTTAAAGTGTTTCGGGGGTGTGTATAATGGTATGTATTACTTGAGGGTCACTGTCATTTCGTAGAGGCGTCCGTCGATGGTGTTGTAGACCACGCGATTGGCGCTGATGGCTGCGGCCGGGTTCATGCTCATTGATTCGGGCTTGGTAAGGTCTTGTATCTGTGCACCGTCGGCGCTGAGCAGGACAATTTGCGAGGACATGTATTGATGTCCGTCGTCCTTGGCGTTCATGGCCACGATGTGGTTGTTGCCATACCATACGGGGGCTTCGTACTTGCCGGGGTGGCTGAGAACGTTGCCTTTGAGGTCTGTGATATAGATGCCTTTGCCGGCGGCGACAAACATCACCTTGGTGCCGTCGGGCGACAGCGAAGGCCAGCAGTATCCGGCATAGCACTCTACGGGTGTGTATTCGTGGGCGGTGCCGTTGATTGTAATAATCAGTTTGGAGCCTTTGACACTTACGGCGGTGCCGGTCGCGGGTTGAGCGGTGGAAACTTTGTCGCCTACGAAACGTGCACGGAAGGCCTCGGGGCGCGTGGCGTTCACGGCCTTGGTGGCTCCGGACGCGTAGTCATAGACGCGCAGGTCCGAGTAATCGGCCTTGCTGAACATCAGTTGCGTACCGTCGGCGCTGAGTACGGGGTAATACATTTCGCTTTGCGTGCCCTTGAGAAGCGGGCGCGGTGCGGACACTTCGGCGATTTGAGCCTGTGCCCAGACGCAGGCTGTGAAAGCCAAAGCGCTTAGCAGTAATTTTTTTCTCATGAGGTTATAGGGTGGTTATAGTTTTGATTTTTGCTATTGTGCTGTTGTAGTGCTTTGGATGCCGGACGCGTTTTGTCGTCTTGATGTCGGGCGTAATCGGTCGGACTTGGTAGGTCGAAGGTTTAGTCCTAAATCAATCTGTTCGGCGATACTTGGACGATTTTCCCGGCGTTACTTGACCACGAGTTTGGTACATACCTTGGAGCCGTCTGTGC
>CAVEDT010000262.1:0-1504 GCA_963614475.1 Roseburia faecis | reverse complement strand
GGCGGGGGTGGCGACTTGCATAGCGTTTTCGCCGTTGGCTTGAGTCTCGCTGACAAGTGCTCCGCCGAGACCGTATATCGATACGGATGCTATGGGTGCGGAGGCGCGCAGGGCAAAGGTGGTGCCGCTTACCGGGTTGGGCCATATAGCCAGAGTTGCGACGTCGGTATCGGTGACAACATCGGCGACGCCGTCATAGTGCTTATACGTAGCTTTGATGTCGGAGATCTTGACTGTCTGGTCGCCCTTATTGGCTGTGTCTTTGACGAATACGAAGCGGAGTTGGTGCAGCGACACCGGGAATAAGATTAGGTCTTCCTTATTGCCCAGGGCTTCCCAGGGTAATACCACGTGGTGTGTCTTTCCGGCGGCGAAGCTCTCGCTGCCTTGTGCAGTGATATTGATGTTGTTGGTGCGCGTGTGCTGTCGTGTGCGTGCGTCTACGACGACCTTGGATACAGGTATCGAGGATGTGAAATCAAAGGAAATTTCGTCCGGCAGGCTGTAGAAGGTGATATCACGAGCAATGTACATATACGGGTCGCGCGGGGCCTTGTAGGTGAATTCCACCGTGCCATCGTCTGCGATGGTGAGTGCCGTCTTTCCGGCGGCATTGACTATACCGGCAGTGCCCATAGCTTTCCAGTCGGCCCATGAGCAGAAGTCGTAGGATGCTTTCTTTGCGATTTCGACAGTGACGGTGGTGGTGTCGCTGAAGCGGCCTATGGTGGCGGTGATGTCTGTTGTTCCGTCTTTGAGGCCGTGGAGTACACCGTTGGCATCAATATTTGCTACCGAGGGGTCTGTCACGGTCCATGTGATGCTGGCCGGGTTGTAGGTGTAGGTGTTTCCGTCAATGTCGGCTGATACTTCAACGGGATATTCGCGATATCCGTCGATGAGTATGGGCTTGATGCGCAGAGACATCTGTGTGTCTACGATAGTGATGTCCTTGGATACGGAAACGTTGCCGAGCGAAGCCGTGAGCGGAGCTGTGATGCCGGTGCCTCCGGCGGTGAAGACGTTGCCGTCGCAGGTGCCCACATTGGGGTCGCAACTCAGAACAATGCCTTGCACGTCATCGCTGACCACTGCATTGTACTTGTTGTAGCCGATGATGTGCGGTGTGTATGTACCGTATACAGGAGCTTTGAGGTCGTAATCGGCAAACTCGAGGCGTGTAATTTCGTTGTCTTCGGGTGCGATGCTGTAGACAATCATGCCGTTGGCTACGGAGCGGGGCGTGGATTCGGTGGTCTTGTTGACAATGGCGTTGCCTACGAGCATTTCGGCGCTACCGCCTGCATCGAAGTTGGTCATGTAGGTGCATCCGTAGTGTTGAGCTATGGCGCACATTTCGGTGGTGGAGCATCCGGCCGAGGTGCCGTACCGCGAGTCTGTGCTCTTGTCGATTACGATGATATAGAGGTAACGGCCTTCGGCATCGGTGCCGTATCCGGTACGGGAGTATACTTGCGAGTTGTAGTTCTCTGAGGTGTTGTAC
>CAVEDT010000261.1:0-3157 GCA_963614475.1 Roseburia faecis | reverse complement strand
ATGCACCGCATAGCGGTTGCTCGCTGCATGGGTGGCGGAATCCACAGCATCAGCAGGCGAGGCTTTCGTGCCGGAGGCACGAGACTTACTCCTAACCCATTACGCGGAGCCTGCGGAGCGTGATGGGATTATACCGGTCAACACCATATGCGTGCCGGAGGTACGCCACTACGGCCTGCGGATATAGAGAGCGGCCGCAGGCTTCGCATGCGGTTCCCACTTGTGGTCGGCGCTATGCGCCTAAGAATGCCATTGACACGGTCTAAATGTATAAGCTATTCAGACCGCGGCCAATGGAGGGTTGGCAAGTCGTCACCATGCTCGTATATAGCAGTTTAGCAGAGCCTTTTATAAAATAATAGTACAAAATTAATTCGTTAAATAAATAATTAGTATCTTTGCCAAAACATTATGGCAATGTTAGAACTCCAACTGATTTCTCGATGTCTTTAAACTATAAAATCCCTTGTTCGGGCGTAATATCAAGGCCGGCGGCTTCGACAAGTTGCCGGTCTTTCTTCATTACCTCAGCCGGAATCCATTTACGCTCAACCCTGACGGTGCGCACGCGGCTCAGGCTACGTACCATGTCCATCGGGGCATAACGATTGCTTAGTTCCGCTTTTTTGAGACGTTCGCTCAAGTCGTAGTACCACTGCAATGCAATCATGCAGATGAAAGTCCATGCCTCAAGCGATTTTTCGTCTTGCATATAAGAATGGTCGGCCTCGATGACATTTTTAAATGCATCAATAGCCTGCTCTACATCGCCACGAGTCTTATAGTCGAGGTAAGCATGTTCGGCATCTTTCCCCGATGTAGACATTAGAGCTAATGTTCCGAACTGCAGCGACTTCACCTTGTATCCGTCCATTGTGTACTCTTCCATTTCGGGGTCGAAAACGCGGCGCATGTAGTCTTCCGACTCATCGCTGCGGTGTGCCTCGTCAAGGTAGAGAAACACTTCATGACCATCAATCTCAAAGCGCTTCCACCATATCGGCTTTTTGTGATAGAGGAATGCTCCATCAGCTCCGTCGTTGGTCCGCGAGGCGAATATGTTATAATCCAGACCTTTGGTAGAGCGCTTTAGCGCCATAGTGAACTTTATCCCCAATTTGTCAAGTTGCGCTATGTTTGAAGCCGATTGAAATCCTTTATCGATAATGGCAACACCATCGCGTATGCCCGAATCGGCGAGGCACACCTTAAATGCGCTGACATCCTTTATGCTACCTGGCATCAAACGATAATATACGGGCAGATGCTTGGCGCAGTTGAAAATCCACATTATATTTACCGCAGTGTCGAACGTGCCGCGTTTTGTTTTTGTCAGTTGCGGATAATCCATGCAACGTGATGCCGAGAGCTGATCGGTGCCGTCAAAGATGATATTATCCAAAGGATCAATATAGCTGCGCATATACTCAGTTATTTTATCACGCTTTGTGCCCAAATCATGAAGAAATCCCGATAGCGCATTGGCCGACAAGCCCCTATCGCCAATCTTGTGCGACAGATAACTATCGGCAAAGTCTCCTGCAACGCGACGCATCGGCGACTGAAAACGCAACCTGCAGTACACCAACGCAATAATCCGCGACCAATCCTCAGGGAACACTTGCCTTAGTCGGTCAATACAGTCGCTCTGCTCCGTTAGAATGTAGTCTGAGAGACCGAATTCCTTTACTTCTCCTATTTTTGGCTCAGCAATCACAGTCGACTTCCCTCCTTTAAGTTCCGCAATCTCACGTTCCATTATTCGCTTGCGCGACTCCTTAAAGCCTCCATCCTCAGTTATAGAGCCAAGATATTTGCCTGTAATCTTGCGGGCGCGCTTTTTCTCCTTGTCATACACGCTTGAACACTCATACAACTTGTAGAGCGAATCGTTTACACGACGAAGTTCAGTTCCGGGGCGACGGAATTTTACTGCCCAATCAGGATGTGCCATATTCTTTATATATTACGCTAAGACGTAATACAAAGGTACAACATTGTTTTGATTCTGCCAAACTTTTTTGCTTGAAAATCAAGCATCGAGGCGAAAAAATCGCCCCGATGCCATAATATTACGCCAATTTAAGGGATTTTATAGTTTAAAGACATTACTAATAATGGCAGGGGTAACATTTTCTCCCGCCATTTTGCTTGGACAGAATGCCTCTGCGCAAAGCGACACTCTCAAGACGGTAAACCGGCTGAAGGAGGTCGTGGTGAGAGGCTATGGCGCCGAGCGAAATCTTAAAGCCCCGGAAATGGGCAGAGTGAGCCTAAGCAGCAATATGATTGCCAACCTGCCCGTGATGTTTGGCGAGCCGGACATCGTTAAGGCTTTACAGACTCTTCCTGGCGTATCGCAAGGAATGGAGGGCTTCACTGGGCTATATGTCAGAGGTGGCGACAACGACCAGAATCTCTTTCTGTATCAAGGGCTACCGCTCTACCACGTAAGCCACCTCGGAGGCATATTCTCGTCGTTCAACGTTGAGACGGTGAGCCATGTTGACTTCTACAAAGCATCGTTTCCAGCAAGATATGGCGGCAGGATATCGTCAATCACCGACATTGCAATGCGCGAGCCTGACTTCAACAAGTTTGGCGGGAAAGTGTCGGTCGGGCTTCTCAACGCCAACGTCTACGTGACAGGGCCTATCATCAAAGGACGCACGGCATTTTCAGCCGGCCTGCGCCGCTCGTGGATCGACTTGCTGTCGGCACCTACACTTGCCATCGTAAACGCCATCACCAAAAAGAATGGCAAAAAGCATATACTTGGATACAGTTTCACTGACATGAACTTGAGGCTCGACCATAAAATCAATCGTGACATGTCGCTCCAGATTGTGGGATATTATGGCTACGACCGTCTTAAATTAGGTCTTCGCGAATTTGATGCCAAAAGCTACGGCTCTACGACAGAATCGGATACGCACTTCTTTGACGAGAACTCAAACCGTTTGGCTTGGGGAAATTGGGGCGTGATTGGCAACTACGATTATAGACTGAATCGCGGTATGCTCAGTGCCGCGGTCTACTATTCAAAATATTCCTCCAATTATCGGCAAGAACGGGAATATCAAACCGATACTACCGACCCATCAACCTACGAATACAGCAAGAGCCATACGTCAAATTCGATAGCCGACATCGGTGC
>CAVEDT010000260.1:0-3178 GCA_963614475.1 Roseburia faecis | reverse complement strand
ACTATGGGTAGCGCTCGTCCCAACTTCTTCAGGCACAATACACGTACAATCGTGATGACTGATATGGAGCCAAAGATGCGCGAATATATGCTGTACCTATCATTGTACGATGGCGTCGATTCGCTCTATATCGGCACTAACAATAATGCCGTTGTACTTGCGCCCGAAGCAGCAACGCCACGACGTGCCAATCCCGTAATCATGTATGGCACAAGCATTCTACAAGGCGGATGTGCCACGCGTCCGGGCATGTGTCACACCAATATCATCGAACGTATGATTGACCGCGAGGTTATCAATCTCGGATTCAGCGGCAATGCGAAGCTCGATTTAGACATTGCCCGTCTTATCGCGTCCACGCCCAATCCTTCGGTAATTGTACTCGACCCCCTACCCAATCTCAAGACACCTGAGCTGATCGAACGTATGCCCGAATTTTATTCCATCATACGCAAAGCACACCCCACCACGCCTATATTGTTCGTTGAAAGCCCGATATTCCCGCTAATGCGCTTCAATACCGAGACATACGCCACCATTACAGAGAAAAATGCCGCTTTACGCAAACTCGTAGACGGCTTCATTGCCGCCGGCGACAAGAACATCGAATACTTCGAAGGCAAGGACGTGCTTGGCGACAACCAGGAGACCACGGTAGACAACTACCACCTCACCGACCTTGGATTCCTCGGCTTTGCGCAACGCCTTGCCCCGGTAATCCAACGCCTTATAAAACAATAAGCGCCATATCACGAACATCGAGAATCTGTCCACGCAAGCTATCTACCCATAGCAACTATCATCTTGCCGATTGGTTGCACATAATAAGCGAATATATAATTTCTATTCACCACTACTAAATATCTAATTCTACACCAAATGATGTTTAAAAAGACAACCTTGCGCACGTGTGCCATTGCCGCCTTAGGGCTGCTGACCACCGCACAAGCCTTTGCCGTAACCCCGCCCAAGCGCGAATTCCGCTCGGCATGGCTCGCTACAGTTTGGGCCATCGATTGGCCGTCTACAGCCGGTCGGACCGCGAGTGCCCAATCAGCACAAAAATCCGAGCTGAGTGCTTATATCAATGCCTACGAAAACATCAATGCCACCGGTATATGCTTCCAGGTACGCTCCATGGCCGATGCAATGTATCAGTCATCACTTGCGCCCTGGTCTCAATACGTATCAGGCACACGTGGCACTTCTCCCGGATGGGATCCTCTTGCTTATGCAATCGAACAATGCCACGCCAAAGGCTTGGAATGCTACGCTTGGCTCAACCCCTACCGCTGGTCCTCCACCGGAACTATCTCCGGGACAACATCTTTTGACAACCAGTGGAAAAACAACGGCTGGGCTTTGTCTAACGGTAGCTACGTCGTCCTCAATCCGGGCAAAGAAGAATGTCGCAAACACATCGTTGCCGTATGCCGTGAAATCGTTGAGAATTACGCTATTGACGGCTTCCTATTCGATGACTACTTCTACCCGTCAGGAGGCACAAGCGAAAGCAGCGATGCCGGCGACTACAGCGACTATCGGGCATACCTAAACGCCGGCGGTACAATGTCTATCGGCGATTGGCGTCGCGACAACGTGCGCAAACTGATGAGCGATCTCAATCAAATGCTTAAAGAGACTCGCCCTGATGTACGTTTCGGCGTTGGTCCCGCAGGCGTAGCCGGAACATCATCTGCTGTAGCCAACAAATACGGCGTCACTCGCTGTCCGGTAGCAAGTGACTGGCAATACGACGACATCTACTCAGATCCGCTTTCCTGGCTGTATGACGGCTCTATCGACTTCATATCGCCTCAAATTTATTGGAAAACGACCCATGCAACAGCACCTTACGGTCCTTTAGCCAAATGGTGGGCATACGCAGCCGACCACTTCGGCCGCCACTTCTATTCCAGTCACTCACTGTCTTATCTGAACAATAGCTATACGACAGACAATCTCAAAGAACTGGGACAACAAATGCAGCTTAACCGCGACTACGAAACCGGAGTCAGCGAATGCGGCAGTGTTTTCTATAGCGCAAAACACGTCAAAAACTCGTCTGCACTCAGCAACTATCTCAAAAACAACATGTACCAACGCAAGGCGCTCGTACCCGTCGTAAGCTGGCACGAGCACCCGACCTACGGCGACCCGACAAATGCATCCAAATCCGGAAGCACCTTGTCATGGACTAAGGTCACCAACGGCAAAGCCATCATCCGTTACAGCGTATACGCTATCCCGACATCCATCACATTGGACGAAGCGCAAGCATCCGATGGTGACGGTATCGACGGCGAATACCTTCTCGGCGTATCATACAACAACAGCTACACCTTGCCTTCCGACAAAACATCCGGATATTGGTATGCAATATGCGTATACGACGGATACGGATACGAGTACGAGCCGGCACTCATCGGTTACACTGCCGAGCGCACTCCGGTTGTATCTCTGATCAGTCCCGCCGAAGGGGCCAAAGTAGACTTCACCGCGACATTCAAATGGAGCGATGTGGGCGGCGGCGCCACATACACCCTGCTTGTAGCCGCAGACAAAGCATGCTCGCAACCGTTTGTAGAAAAAAACATGGGAACAGCCACTTCCACAACCGTCGATTTAGGCGACCGCGGCTCAGAAGAAGTACTTTATTGGTGTGTCAAAGCGCAGCAAACCGGCAAATTGGCCAGCACAAGCGAAATTCGCAGCTGCGTCACACCTCCCTACGACAATGCACAGGCCGTTACACTTAAGAGCCCGGCCAACGGCGCCGAAGTAGGCGAAACAGTTGATTTTGAATGGACTAAATCTTCAAATGCCACCGAATACACACTACAGGTAGCTCCGAATGCCACATTCTCCACCATCACCTATAGCGAGCGCACCACTTCCACGACCGCATCGGTGGCCGCTTCGCGTTTCGGTATCGGCACACACTATTGGCGCATAATCGCTGACGGCAAACGCCTGATTCCGGCAGTCTCATCCTCTCGCAACTTCGTCATCAAGAGTCTCCCCATAGGCAACTACGAACCGGGCTACACAATCAAACGCGACCCGGCTCGGTATGCAGTTACCGAAAATGTAAAAATCACCAACCTGTGGGTACGTTCCGTCAAGGACGATTACAACAATATATATTTCGAAGAGGACGGCAAGCATTGCCGTAGCC
>CAVEDT010000259.1:0-3194 GCA_963614475.1 Roseburia faecis | reverse complement strand
CGGATACCGAGTGTATTACATATTGCTCATAGTAGCCACGTTTGCCTACGCCGCTTTTGCCGGAATGACTCCGTCGGTGGTGCGTGCGGCCTGTATGGCGGCTGTATTGTGCGTATCGGCCCTATTCCAAAGGCGTGCAAACGTGTACAACAGCCTTTGCGTAGCCGTATTTTTATGGCTGGTTATCAATCCTCTATGGCTATTTGCCCCGGGATTTCAGATGTCCGTGTGCGCCGTCTTGGGCATCACCGTGGCCCTACGTGCCGTCAATGCTTACAAGATACGTCACCCTTGGATCAAAAAAGCGTTGCTAATCGTCATCGTCCCTATGGCGGCAATGGCAGCCACGGCCATCCCGGCAATGGCTTATTTCCATACATTCCCGTTGTACTTCCTTCCAGCCAACATCTTGGCTTCCACAGCGATAGTGCCGTTGATGTTATGCGGCGTACTGCTGGCCACAGCCACACTGACCGGCATAGGACACGGGGCTTTGACGTATGTCTGCGATCGATTGTACGACTTCATCGAGTTTTCGGCCAAGACCTTCGGCGGCGACGGCGGCGTAGTGCATACCTACCCGTCGGCATTGACCATTGTCTGCTGTCTGGCAGCAACGGCGGCATTTTTCGCGCTCTTATATAGGCCGCGCAGCATTATGCGCATCAGCATATTATGCTGCACATGCGCACTCATTGCGTTCTCGTCATACTTTGACCGCAGCCGGGTGTCCATAGACGCTTATGTCCTCAGCGGAGGCACTTCGACAGACATACTCCTGGCCGACAGGGACAGCGTATACCTCGTCACTGACGCAACAGGCATCAATGCATCCAACATCCTCACCTCGAGGCAGCAGCGCTACCGAGACATGCTGCTACGGCGCACTTCCAATCCCGAAATGACTTTGCTCTCGGGCGACTTTACGCGCCGGGAGTTCAAGCGCTCGAGTGACGTCCTCACCTGCGGAAAACATCGTATTTTATTGGTCAACAGCGACTCGATTGTCTCGCCCGACAAGCACTGCGAATATGCGCTGGTGTGCCGTGGCTTCAAGAGCGACCTCCGAAAGATAATCCCGTATGTCGATACGGTCATCATCGGTCCGTCCGTCCACTATACCCGCCGACGCCGCTTTTCGGCATACATGGACTCGGCCGGCATCCCCTACCGGGATATACATCGCGATGGCGGTCTGGCCTTACATATAGCATCAAATTAATTCATTATCAATTATATAAAAATACTCTTATGGTTAAACACATTGTAATGTTCAAGCTAACGGGCGATCCAGCCACTCGCCGCGCCGTAGCCGAGAAATTTGCAGAGGCGCTACGCGCTCTTCCGGCTCAAATCGAAGTACTCAAATCCATCGAAGTCGGCCTCAACGAAAATCCCGGCGAGGACTGGGACGTCGTGCTTACAGCTATAGTCCCCACCATGGCTGACGTCGAAAAGTACGCCAAACATCCGGCACACGTAGCCGCCGCCGGACTTCTGGCCGGACACAAGGAACTACGCGCCTGCGTGGACTATAATTGCTGAAATCGAGGCATCGAGCAATAGCCCTCGTCGCCAAACAAGCATTAAAACACAGAGGGCGAGACCGTTATACGGTTTCGTCCTCTGCGTTCATTTGTATACGCGGCTCAAAAGTATCGATGTAGGCTCAATCGAACAGGTGGTCGTACGATTGAATCGACTGCAACTTAATCTATTCGGCCTAGGGCTTCACGAACACATCAGCCTATCAAAAGAGTTTGCCGAAAAGCCAAAGAATAAACAAGATGCCGAGCGCCGCTATAGCGATACGCACCAAGCATCCCGCAGCCATACATCCGCCGGCAATAGCTCCACCGGCAGCATCGGAGCCGGCATTTTGGCCGTCCGAACCGATAAATCCGATAAGCCCGCCTATGACGCAGGCTATGACTATAATCCAAATCCACATATCTGTATTGATGTTTAGTGTGACAAAATTTGTTGTATATAGCTTGAAGCTCTGTCTACGGTCTTTTGTTCAGACCCTTAAAAACTTCAGCACCTCAAGCTACTACCCTTATATCCCGGTAGTAGGTAAAAAGTAAATCCGAAAATCACGATATTCGCGTATACCGTGCGACAAACCGCATGTATATGCGAGGCAATGTATATACCCAAAAGAGCTTATAAGATAGCGTATATATACAAAAAAAGAGAGTCGCGCATGCGCGGCCCTCCTTTTTATGTTGCTTCGATCTATGTCTATAGATTATTCAGCGACAACGTTGGAGTCAGCAACTACAGCGGGAGTGTCAACAGTAGGCTGTTCAACAACTTCGGTCTGCTCAGCAGCTTTCAGGCTGTCGGAATCGGTAGCGGCAGCTTTTTCGCCTTTACCGCAGGAGAACATAGATACGCTGAATGCAACAGCGAGAAGGAGAACTAACTTTTTCATTTTGTTTAAAGATTAGATATTAATTAATATGTTTGCTTCAAAAACACAGCAAAGGTATAGCCTTTCCCCGATACAACCAAACATTTTCCAAAATATTTGATGTATTTCTATGCAAAATATTGTTAACGAGGCTCGAAAACAGGCTTTATCTTTTTATCACTCAGCGCGTTACCAAAGGTTTAATCGCGTTCAGATTTTTTATGTTTTTCTTGTTCGTCGACCTCGGCTACGATGGTATTGGCCATAGCAACAGCCTTGGTGATGTGATCGCAGACTTTGTCTTGTCCGATGAGGGTATCGATGCCGGCCTGCTCCAGCGAATGACGGACGCCGTCATTGACGCCGGACAGCACTACGTGTATGCCTTCGCGCTGCGACGACTTGATCAGGATTTCGAGGTTGTGCAGGCCCGTAGCATCGATGAAGGAGACTTTGCGCATACGTATGATGCGCACTTTGGGCTTGATGTTTCCGGTGGTGGTACGCATCACCTCATCGAATTTGGTGGCCACGCCGAAGAAGAACGGGCCGTCAATCTCGTAGACGCTGACGCCGCGAGCCACGTCCAGCACCTCGTGTTGTGACAAGTCGGTACCGTCGGCTACGTCCAAGTGGTCGCTATATACCTTGATTTGGGTGTTTTGGGTTACGCGACGCAGGAAGAGGATAATGGCCAGCAGTAGTCCGAACTCGATGGCTATAGTCAAGTCGAAGATTACCGTCAGGAAGAAAGTCACGAACAGCACGGAGATGTCGC
>CAVEDT010000258.1:0-3203 GCA_963614475.1 Roseburia faecis | reverse complement strand
GTATAGACCGGTGCGATATCCGGCGGCCTGAAGTACGGCGGCGACGGTGTGTGCCGTACTGCCTTTGCCATTGGTGCCGCCTATGTGCACGCATTTAAGCCCTTGGTGCGGATTGCCGAAGGCGGCCGATAATGCTCGTATGTTTTCAAGCCCCGGATTGTAGGCCTCTTGTCCGATATGGTGGAATGTCTTGAGCCGTGCGTATAGGTATTGAAGTGTTTCGTTATAGTCCATAGATGTCAAAATATAAATAGACCTGCGACGCCGGCGGCCACGATAGCCCAGATGGGGTGTATTTTTGTGAAAAACACTACGCAGAAGGACGCGACACAGATTGCGATACTTGCCACGACGTCATAAGTTTCGGTCCCGAAGTTATCGCTATTCATAAGCAGCAGTGCCGCTGAGGCAATCAGGCCCACCACCACGGGGCGCAGGCCGAGGAAAATACCTTTGACGTACTCGCTTTCGCGATGACGAATGATGTAATGGTTGAGGCGTGACACAAGTACAAAAGACGGAATCATCACCACCAGGGTGCATAGCAGCGAGCCAAGAACGCCCCACCACCATCCGTCAAATCCGGCGACTCCGGGCGCTGTATAGCCGATATAGGTGGCCGAGTTGATACCTATAGGCCCCGGTGTCATCTGCGAAATGGCTACGATGTCCGTGAAGGTCTTGTCCGAAATCCAGCCCGGCTCGACCACTTCGCTTTGTATCAAGGCGAGCATGGCGTATCCGCCGCCAAAACCGAAGAGACCAATTTTGAGGTAGCTCCAAATCAGGTGTAGGTATATCATCGGGCTTGCCCCTCCTCGGACTTGGAGACATTGTGCATACTGCGCCTGAATGCAAAGATACCGCCAACGGCGCCGAGCACAATCCATAATATAGGATTGGACACTACCGGCAATTTGGACCAGATCAGCAGTGCCACGCCTATGGGAATGATGGCTGTACGCCAATCAATGTGTGCTGCGCGTGCCGCCGATATTACGGGTGCGACAATCAGCGCGACTACGGCCGGGCGTATGCCCTTGAAGATTTTGATGAGTGTGGGATTGTTGTTGATGAGTTCGGGTGTGAGGAATATGGCTATGGCCAGGATAATCAGAAATGACGGCAGTATAGTGCCCAAGGCGGCGACGATGCTGCCTCGACGCATAGCCACGCGGTCGCCCACGGCCACGGCAATATTCACGGCCAGGATGCCCGGAAGCGACTGGGCTACGGCCAGCAGGTCGAGGAATTCTTCGCGGTCTATCCAGCGGTGGTTTGTAACGATTTCGCGCTCTATAATCGAAATCATAGCCCAGCCGCCGCCAAAGGTGAAGGCTCCTATCTTGAAGAACGTCACGAACATCTGCCAAAGCAGATGCGCGGACGCGGGTGTATGTGTCTCGGTGGAATTGTCCATTTTTTTGAGGTGTGGTGTGCTCGGTTTGTGTCCGCAAAGTTACGCAAAAAGCGGCAGACAGCATAACCGTGATTATGCTGTCTGCTGCAATGCCGATGCCCATTGCGGTGTATATTGGGGCTGTCCGGCCTTGTCGTACGAGGGATGAGGAGGCTGTGTCCTTGTGCCTTAGAAGTCTATCGAGAGGCGTACATTGATTTGGCGGCGCGTCAGATAGTTGGGCACGGCGTATTGCAGATTGTTGACGTCCGTCACCCAGTAATAAGAGCTGACATTGCTGATGTCCAACAGGTTGAAGCAGTCAAGCCCGAGCCATACACTCTTGATGTGTCTCAAAAAGCCTGATCGTTGCCGACCGTCGGTTAAAGGCGACAGCAGGGCGTAGCTCAAGCCGACGTCCACGCGCTTGTATGCCGGGGCTCGGAAGTACCCTTTGTCGCGTGACGAGCGTGGAGCCGTGGTGGGCAGGCCGTCGCTGAATATTCCGCGCAAGCTGAATTTGAGCTTGGGTAACTTGGGGAAGTAATCGGTGAAATAGAGTGCGAAACTGTAGCGGCGATCGGTAGGACGGGGCACGGTGACGCCGTTGAGCTTCTCGCGAGTGTTCATCAGCGAGAAGCTGATCCAAGAGTCGCTGCCCGGCACGAATTGCCCGAAGAGTTTCATATCCAGTCCCGCGGTCGAGCCGGATGTCGAGTTGACGCCCGAATATGTTATTTTGAGGTTGTCAATTTCGTAAGGAATAAGGTTGCCGAGAATTTTGTAGTAAGCCTCGGCGGAGAGCTTGAACGGACGGTCGAAGGCGCGGAAGGTGTAGTCGCTGCCGAGAATAAACTGGAAGCTGCGTTGCGACTTGATGTCGCTGTTCAAGTGTATGGTGTAGTTGCCCTTGTCATCGACTACGGGCTGACGGTATTCCTTGTAGAACGGTGTCTGGTAGTATAGGCCGGTGGCAAAGCGGAAGGTCCATCGCGGCGCACGTGTGGGGACAAATCCGACATTGAAGCGCGGACTTACGAGTGTCTCTTTATTGAAGTCCCAGTAGCTGAGACGTATGCCGCCGTTGACGTTGAAATAACCTATGGACGAATTGATGCGCCACGTGTCTTGGACGTAGGCCGACAGGCGATTGCCGGCGATGTCCTCGGCCGAATGAAGATTGTAGATTACGCGGAGTGCATCGGGGTCGAAGGGTAGGGAATACCCGGCCGAGTCGCGTCGTTCCCATTCGCGTGTGCGGTCGTGGATTTTTTCGTGGTTGTAGGTGATGCCGTAAGCTATATTGTGCCCGGCTATGCCGTTGGCGCCGCGCAGCGACAACGAGAACACCGAGGCCTTGAGGCGGTTGCGCGAGTGCTCGAAGTAGCGTCCGATGCCCAGTTCGCCGCCTATGCCGCCGTCGCTTCCCGATCCGCCGGTACCGGCTTGGTCGAGCCAGTATTCGCCGGAGATGTCGTATGATACAAGCTCGTTGGTGAGATATCCGGAGGCCAGCAGCGTGTATTCGGCTTTCTTGGAGGGCTTGAAGGTGATATTGCCGGCGCCAAAGAAGGTCTCGAAGCGGTCTTTCTCCTGACCGTCAAAATAGACCTTGAATTGCTTGGCGTCGGTGGAAGTGCCGAAATTGGTGCTACGGTCGTGGGGTATGAATTTGTAGTTGTTGATACTGATATTGCCCAATACCGAGGCGGTCCATTTGGGACTAATCTTCAGCGTCATATATGTCTGATAGTCGAAGAAGCGTGGGTCATATTCGCCCTTCTCGTCCATAGAACTGAGCAGC
>CAVEDT010000257.1:0-3205 GCA_963614475.1 Roseburia faecis | reverse complement strand
ATGCATATCATATACTACGCCGCTCCAGTCGTTGCCATAGAGATTATGGTACTGACGTGTCAGCAACCCGTTGGCATGCAGACCGTTTTCGGGATGCACCTCGGGCTCGCCCAAGTCGCCCCACCAGGCGCTCACACCACGGTCGGACAACGCTCCGTAGCGGTCAATCAACCATTGACGCGTCTGCGGATTCGAGACATCGAACATTCCGCCCTGACCTACCCAGATTGTGACATTGAGCGGACGGTCTACGCTGTCTTTATTCATTACAAACAGGTGCTTGGGCGCCAAGGCATTATAATTGTCAACGCCGCGACCGTTGCGCAGCACGTAGGGCTGAGCGATGGTGACCACGTTGATGTGCTTCTTGTTAAGGTACTCCAACATTTCGTCCGGGTCGGGCCACTGCTGCTTGTCCCACTCCAAGCGACCCATATCCTGTTCGCGTCCGTACCAATACAAGTCGAGCACGACACCGTCCAACGGGTAGCCCTGAGTCTGCAGCGAGTCGATTACGCCGCTCAATTCGTCATCCGTATGGTATCCGTATCGGCTGCTAATGTATCCGAGAGTCCACAGCGGCGGCAGTTCCTGACGCCCGGTCAGCGCCGTCAGCGCCGTAGTCACTGATGCAAGTGAGGCATCCTTGCCCACTACGTAGTAGTACGATATGGGGCGTGCATCCTCAAAGGTGTAGGTAATGTCCTTGCCCGTGGTCATCGTTGCCGTGCCGTAATCATCAAAAAGTAAGGCATATCCGTGCGAAGACACCAATAGCGGCATCGAAATATTCATCTGTTTCAGACGACGTTCGCTGCCTATGTAGCCGTAGTTTTGCTTATTGTACATCACCAGGGTGTCGTTGGCCAGGTTGAGGCTGTAACCGCGTTCGCCGCCACCGTACAGAGATGCGCCCTCGGCGGTGGATACCGTCAGCGCATAGCGCTGAACACCGTCGGCACTCGCAGGCAAGGCCTTGATGCCTTTGTCCACAATTGCCGAGCCTTTGTATTTAGCGCTAACGGTCAGCGCATTGTTCGATATTTTAGCTCCTGCAAACGGCGCTATACCCCCTACTTCGGTTTCGACGATGGGGGTCGTAGTGATGACGGGACGCTCGGCGCCGTGCTTAGCCAGTGGCGTATGCGTCACTTTGATAATGCCGGGGGCTATTTCCCTGGCTGTCACCGACGTGCCGTCCCCGTAATTGGCTACGGACACCGGTGCGACAGTCTGACCCGATGCTTGGATCGCAATGGCGAAGGCCGCTATGGCCGCTATGTATTTTTTGCAGTTCATAATAATGTATCGTGTAAGTATGATGTTTCTCGTGTAATCTTCGGGCTATATAGATGTCTATCGGACTAAGTCGTTATCAATAAGCACAATGAAAACGCATACTGTAATCGACTTGTGCTTAGGATGGCTTTTGATGCTGACGCGGTCGATTTTGCGGTCTAAAAGCTTTTGGAATCGAAAGGCCTATACACCGGCTGTCGGGGGCTATGCAACGTCCGTTAGGGGTCTATGCGGTTGAGGTAGCTTTGATGACTGATGCTCTCGTCGCCGGGCTTATTGTAGGTGTTGCCGACCTTGAGCACACGCTCTTTCTTGTGCTTACCCAAAGCGGCGTGCTTGGCTACGTCTGCAAACAGCTTCGATTCAGCCAGTTTCGGGCCCCAAACCTCGATAAGACGCTCATAGCGCAGATTGTTCATATCGTCGTACAGACCGCGCAATGCAGGCTGCTTCTCCATATCGGCGCGAGTCCATATCTTATTTTCGTCAAGGTATTTGCAGGCAGCGCTTATCTGCTGCTTAGTCGCAGGCTTGTCCGCGCTTACGTCCTCTTTTTCAGGGGCTTGTTCTGCCTCAGTCTGCTGCACGGTTTGTTCTTGTGTCTTATCTTCGGTAATCACAGTCGGGGCTGCCGGAGTCGGAGCTTGAGCCGATACCACCGCCGCCGTGTCATCGGGATTGGCCGCCGGAGCCAGGGTCTCTTTATCCTTGCTTCCGGAGCATGTGCCGAGCAACAGCATCAGTACAATGCCTATAAGCAATCCCACGCCGAAAGATATCGCATGGCGGTGCTGCCACATCCCGGCGCCGGTATAGCGCAGATGATTGGTGCGGCTCTGCCCTTCCTGTATGTCTGCCGTCAGTTCGTAGCCTTCCAGCGGACTGTCATTCAGCGCTTTTTGGCTCAGAATATCAAATTTGATGGGTGCGCCCAAGTCGCTGGACTTCACCGGAACCTCAAAGCGATAAAGCTTACGACGTTCGGGCAACTGTATCAGAGCCTGCCTCAGCGTAGCCAGGTCCATACGTCCCGAGTACGGGAAGTAGCCCTCGGCATTGACCGATACGGAGGCTTGAGCCAATTCGCTGCGTGTAAAGGCTTCGCCTTCGGTCGTAATGGGGCGACCGTTGACCAAAATCTCGCAATCGCGTATCTGTGCGTGTGTCGTCAGGGACGTCACCTTGAAGGATGACGGGGTGATAATCTTGCGCGAATCGTCCGTCGAAATCTGGCGCGGAGTCACTTCGGCGGCATCCACGGAGATGGTCTCGGATACGTCGTCAAAGCCTTGGCGACGCCACGTCACCGTCACCGTGTCGCCCATAGTGGCACGTACGGGGGCATCAAGACGTATACCATACACCCAGGGGTCAAAGCCGTCATCGCTCTTTTCGGGCGGCAGTATGACGGCAGGCGCACCTATGGGCTCGGCTGTAAGGTCGACAACCACCGGCGTCACCTGCAAGTCGGCATCTACCAGCAGTATACCGCAATACGGCAGATAGCACTGCTGCCATAGTCCGTCGCCGAGGAAGGTATCCAAGGCGGGGGCGGTATCACCGCCGTAAAGGCGCCAAGCCCATTGGCCGGAAGGATTCATTGCCACACATCGCGGCGCATCGTGACGCACGGTATAGTCGCGTGCAAATGTCGCACGAAGCGCGGCTACGTCCTCATTGCTCACCTTCACAGCCGAGATAATGCGCGTAGTTTGCTTGACCACCGATACAAGGTCGTCCGTCGCTATTTCGATATCCGACGGTACAAATATCCAAGCGGCAAGGTGGTCGCCGGCATTATTGGGAATGGTACGTAGTATGGTAACGAAAACTCCGGTCGACACCGAAGTCAACAGGTAAAATATATTCTTTTCTTTAGCGTCGTAGTCCATGGTCGACAATACAC
>CAVEDT010000256.1:0-3214 GCA_963614475.1 Roseburia faecis | reverse complement strand
ACCGAACAGCGCACAGCTCAGGAAGTCGACGCACTGATACGTCTTTTAACCTCTTTCAAACCCGAGCCATGAACAGCAAACTTTATTCGCCTCTCATATTCGAGTACTCGCGTCCCGGACGCCACGGCTATACGTTGCCGCGCTGTCCTTTTGCCCAAGCCGACGATATTCCCGCGACACTGCTTCGCGACACTGCTCCCGAGCTGCCGGAAGTAGACGAACCGACAATAGCACGGCACTATACCAATCTGAGCACCAACAACTTCGGCGTCGATACAGGTTTCTATCCCCTGGGATCGTGCACCATGAAGTATAATCCCAAAATCAACGAGGAAATAGCAGCCGACCGCCGTATCGCCTCGCTGCACCCGTACACCCCGGTACGATATGCCCAAGGTGCGCTGCATGCCTACTACGAGCTGCAACGCGCACTGAGCGCCATCGGCGGTATGGCCGAGTTCACGCTCAATCCCTTTGCGGGAGCGCACGGCGAACTCACCGGCTTGATGGTGATACATGCCTACCACGACGAACGCGGCGACACACGCCGTACACGCGTCATCGTCCCCGACAGCGCTCACGGCACCAATCCCGCCAGTGCCGCCGTGGCCGGATACACCATCACGGAGGTACGCAGCCTTGAAGACGGAACCATCGATGTAGACGACCTCGCCTCCAAGCTGGACGACACCGTAGCGGCAATTATGATGACCAACCCGAACACCACCGGAATGTTCGAGAAAAACATTCCCGAAATCGCACGTATGGTCCATGCCGCAGGCGCTCTGATGTACTACGATGGAGCCAACCTCAACCCGATGTTGGGCATCGCTCGCCCGGGTGATATGGGCTTTGACGTGATGCACATCAACTTGCACAAGACTTTTGCCACACCTCACGGCGGAGGCGGCCCCGGCAGCGGCCCCGTAGGCGTACGCGCCGGGCTGGAACACCTGCTACCCAATCCGCACGTGTACCTCGACGACGCCACCGGACTGTACGGCGTCACCGTCGACGACAGCCGCGCCATGGGACGCATCTCGGGTTGGCTGGGCAATTACACCGTGCAACTCAAAGCCTTGGCATACATCCTGTGTATGGGTGCCGAGCACCTGGCTCAGGTGGGACCGCTGGCCACACTCAACGCCAATTACATCAAGGACAGCCTTAAAGACCTCTACCTGCTGCCCATCGAAGGGCGCTGCAAGCACGAATTTGTCTTTGACGGACTGCGCGACAAGAGCACCGGAGTCACCACGCTCAATATTGCTAAAAGGCTGCTGGACTTCGGATTCCATGCACCGACGATATACTTCCCGCTGCTGTTCCACGAAAGCCTCATGATCGAGCCCACCGAGACAGAGACGCGCGAGACACTGGACGCCTTCATCGAAGCCATGCGCCAAATCGCACACGAGGCCGCCGAAGATCCGGACAAGGTGAAAAACGCACCGCACGACACGCCCGTAAGCCATCCGGACGACACGGAGGCCGCACTCACGCCTATCCTGACTTGGAGCGACTTGATGTCCCACACCAAAGACGTATAAGTATGAGCACAATACACAGCCAATTACTTCTCATCGGAGCCGGACCGGGCGGATATGAGATAGCAGCCGAACAGGCCGCACTCGGCCACAGCGTCACCGTCATCGAGCGCGACCGCAGCGGCGGAACGTGCCTTAATCGCGGATGCATACCCACCAAATGCCTCAGCGATGCCGCCGGACGACTGCTGTCGATGCTCCCGTCCGAGGATACGCCGCGCCCCTACAACGACCTCTGGCAACAGGCTCGCGCCAACGCCGATGCAGTGGTAGGCGCGCTGCGCGACGATGTGGACTCGCTGCTAAGCGGATGCCGCGTGGTACACGGCTCGGCCACAATCACTCCGCAAGGAACTGTCGATGTGGACGGTACCGAGTATTCGGCCGACCGCATCATCATCGCCACCGGCAGCGCCCCGGCAGCCCTGGATATTCCCGGAGCATCGCTGGCGATATCCAGCGACGACATCCTCAATGCTGCATCTCTGCCCCCGGCCATAGCGGTCATAGGCGGCGGTGTAATCGCGCTCGAATTGGCCGATGTCCTCAGCGCCTTCGGCGTGACCGTCACCGTGCTCGAATATTGTCCCGAAATCCTGCCTGCCTTCGAGGCCGATGTAGCCAAGCGCCTGCGCAGCACCCTATCGCGCCGCGGCATCAAATTTGTCGTCAATGCACGCGTTGCAGCTATATGCCGCGATGCCGACGGAGGCATACTCCACGTCCAATACACCGATGCAAAAGGCCGTGATGCCGAAGTCAGCGCTCCGGTAGTGCTGATGGCCGTAGGTCGCCGAGCAGTCATTCCCGAAGGATGTGTCGAAGCAGGCATCGCCACCGACCGCCGCGGATGTATTGTCACCGATGACGACTTCCGGACCACGCGCGACGGCATCTACGCCGTAGGCGATGCCAACGGCAAGTGTATGCTGGCTCATGCCGCTACCGCGCAGGCTCATCGTGCCTTAGGCGCCGACGTAGACCTGTCTGTAATGCCTTCGGCGGTATTCACGCATCCCGAAGTGGCGATGGTGGGTATGACTACCGAAGCGTGCAAAAATGCCGGAATAGCCACCGTCACGGGCAAGGCGATGTACGCCTCCTCGGGCAAAGCTCGAGCCATGGGCGCCACCGACGGCTTTGTCAAAGTGGTGGCCGATGCTACGGACGGACGTATTCTCGGAGTGCATATCATCGGAGCGCACGCCTCGGACATCATTGACGCAGCCACCGTAGCCATTGGCGCCAAGATGGACGCCAAGACGCTCGGCCTACGCGTCATACATGCCCACCCGACATTGGCCGAACTGCTGGGTCAGGCCGCCCGTGCCGCTGCCCGAAACCTCGGCTAATCCCCCTCAACCACTTATTATCTAAGGGGGCGTCGACTATTTATCCAAGTCGATGCCCCCTTAGTATTTACTTAGCGCTATTGTGTTTATATTGAATTGAGATTATTGCTTCATTCTTCTTCGCATTCGTCGTACTCATCATATTCATCATATTCATCTTCGCATTCTCGAAGATATACAGCTTTTCCAAAGGCAAGTATTGGGAAAAATATAAACGGCAACAGCAACAATCCAATTCCGAAGCTGGCCGGTTTACCGAAAGCCTCGGCTATGTCGAGACAAACCTTGACGCTTAAAACAATAATCCCCCCAAGC
>CAVEDT010000255.1:880-3214 GCA_963614475.1 Roseburia faecis | reverse complement strand
CCTACGACCCGATACATAATGGATATATCAAGTTGGGCGAACGTGTAGGCGATGCCTTCTCGGCAGGCAATGCGCTCAAGGATAAGTAATAAAGGCGCTAAACGCGAATTACGCCCATACGACCTGAATTGCATAGTGTGATGACCGAAGCTGCCGAAATTATTGCGGCGTTGTCCAAGATGCAGGACGAGGCACAGCGCCTGATTCTCTGCAGATTTTTTAAGACCGGAAAAGGGGAGTACGGCGAGGGCGACCGCTTTTTGGGGCTTCGTGTACCGCAGACACGCGAAGTCGTCAAGCGATTTCGTCTTGCCGTTCCCTTGGACCAAATTGCCGTGCTGTTACAATCTCCGTGGCACGAAGTGCGATTATGTGGCTTTCTGCTACTTGTCGAGGAGATGAAAGCCGCAACGCCGTCAATGCGCATTGTCCCCACCGAATATGCTGATAGGCGCGAACGCATTGCTCGCTTTTATCTGAAGTATGCACACCGGGCCAATAACTGGGATCTCGTGGACCTCTCGGCCGGATATATTTTAGGCGCATGGCTGTTGCAACCTTGTGCAGACGGGACTTACCCCGACCGCAGTATTCTTGACAGTCTTGCTGTCGATACCGACCTATGGAAGCAGCGTATAGCCATTGTCAGCACCTCGACACTGATACGCGCCGGCCAATACGAAGACACCATGCGCATCGCGGACGCTCTGCTTGGACATCCGCATGACCTCATACACAAGGCCGTAGGATGGATGCTACGCGAGGTCGGCAAGAAGGATATCGCATTGCTTCGCCGCTATCTGTCCGACCGTTACAGCCGAATGTCACGCACCACCTTGCGTTATGCCATCGAGCGCATGAATCCCTCCGAGCGCCGGGAATGGCTCTGCCGCTGACCGGTTTGACTATCTCGATAATAGATTGTCAACTTGTTGACGGTATATAATACAAGCAAGCCCAAATCCTGCTTTATTCAGGCATTTGGGCTTGCTTTATTGATTTCCCAATCTGTTATTAGCCGAGCTATAACGCGACTTTGAAGGTGCGGCCGGCGACCTTGACGATGTAGACGCCCTTCGTCGGCAGCGCGATAGTGCTGTCCGTGCCACGGTATATCTCTATGCCACCCATGTCATACACTTTGACTTCTTCGGATGCGTCTGCGCCGCTCACTTCGACCTGTCCATCACGTACAGCGACCCGGATGTCACTGCCATCAGTTGTCAAATCGTCCACGCCACCGAAGTCTTTCTCCTCGACATGCCGGAAGTTGCGCCAGCAAGTTTGCCGAGTATAAGCGTCTTTAGCCGTCTTGGGCACATTGAGTGTCGCATCACGATAGGTTATTAGTGCGAACGTATCATCTGTCCCTATTGGGGGTAGTGTGCTATGAACGTTTACAGTCCCGATGTTTGTACAATCGCCAAAAGCATAGGCCTCCAATAAGGTTTCCGAACTTTCTATTGTAACAGTTGTGATACTTGTACAGCCGGAGAAAGCGCCATTGCCAACGGATTCGATGTTTTGTGGAATTCTTAGCTCCGATTGGAGTCCGGTACATTGACAAAAGGCCGAAGGCCCTATGTTTGTCAATGATTTTAGAAACTTCACGGTGGTTAATCCCATACATCCATAAAAAGCGCAATCTCCGATGCTTTCCAATGATTCAGGTAGAGTTATCTCAGTGAGTTTATCTGCGTTGTAACATAGACCTTTGGGGATGCTCTTTACCTTATCCCCAAATTTAATTTCACCTAAGGAAGATTGCATGTAATAAAACGGGCTACTGATACTTGAGGTACTACATTTAACTGCATTAAAGTTAACGCTAATTGTTTTATCCTTATCTGATGGAATAAAACAATAACGGCCTATACTGCTAACCGCTTCAGGTATGGTAATCTCCTTTATATTGCAGTGGTAGAAAGCAAAATCGCCTATGATGGTGACGGATTCGCCGATGTTCACTGACTCCATTTTTGAGCAGTCAGAGAAGGCGGATTCGCCGATAGAAGTGACGGAATTGGGAATGGTTACGGAAGTGAGCTCGGAGCAGCCGCAGAACGCGCTATTGCCGATGGTAGTGACGGAATTGGGTATGGTCACCGATGTCAGTTTGGAACAGAAGCTGAACGCATATTTAGGAATTATCTCGACTCTATCGCCAAGCGTCAAAGATGTAAGGCTTGTACAGTCTTGAAATACAAAATAACTGTAAGACCCCATTTGGTTGCATTTTTCAGCATCGAATGTTACGGAAGTAAGCTTTGAGCAGCCAGAGAAGGCGGATTTGCCGATAGAGGTAATGGAATTGGGGATGGTCACAGAAGTAAG
>CAVEDT010000255.1:0-781 GCA_963614475.1 Roseburia faecis | reverse complement strand
CCGATGACTGTTACGGAATTGGGAATAATGGTGTTTGGGCAACCTATAATTAGCTCGTTTGTTGATGTATTTATAATAGCATTGCAATTATTGCGTGAGTCATACGTCCTGTTGTTAGACTCCACAACAATATTTTCAAGTACATCTACATCGAATGGTAATAAATACAAGTACGAAATTGATGTGACTTTGTCGCCGATAACGAGTGTAGCTAAATTATTGCAGCCATAAAAAACAGATGAGCCAATAGTAGAATCATCGATATTACAATTAATGGTAAGCAATTTAAGCCCATAGCAATTTTGAAATGCAGACGTTCCAATGGCAACTACAGAGCTAGGAATAACCAACGAGGTCAGCGCCATACAATGCCGGAAAGCCTCGCTACCAATGGACTCAACAGAATTCGGAATAATTACTGACGTTAACTCATAGCAATTTTGAAAAGAATGATCCCCGATGGTAGTGAGAGAGTTACCGAGGTCGATGGACGTAAGTTTATTGCAGTAATAGAAAGCAAAATCGCCTATGCTGTCTATCGTATTGGGCAAGTATATTGAAGTCGCCTTATCACAATAACTAAACGCACCCTCATATATATACGTCACCGTATACACCTTGTTATTATAAGTGACCTGTTCCGGGATGTTGATTGCTCCTTTGTAACCACTAATGTTGTGTGTTGTGGCTGGGTTCACTGTTACCCCACATGTTTTGTTCTCTTCTGAGAGTATGTTGTAATAGATTCCGTCAACTTCAAAGTCGTAGGCGTAGACAACAT
>CAVEDT010000254.1:0-3218 GCA_963614475.1 Roseburia faecis | reverse complement strand
ATGTTATTGTGTGCGCGTGGTTGCTCGGATGGCGAGTATCTCCGTTACGGCATCAGCGCAGCCAGCGACGGGATTAGCGCCGGATCCGATGCGTTGTCTTCGGCGGCGGTCCATCCGCGGCCTTTGATCCATGCGGTTCGGCAGCCTATCGAACGTGCCGGATATATGTCCTTGGAAAGCGAATCGCCTACTACGAGGACACTCTCGGGGCGTAGCCATGCACCGCTTTCGTGCCCGAAGATGTTGCAGGTGTCGCCTGCGGCGCGAGCTTCCTCGGTCACGGGCAATGCCATTACGCCTAAGGCGTATATGCGTGCATCGGGCTTGCGTATGCCCACAACGGCGCTTTCGATGATGCCGGCAAAATACTGCCGGATGTCCATGCCGCGCAGGACGGCGTCCACGTTGCCGTAAAAATTGCTGACCAATACCAGGGGGAAGTGTGCGGCCAATGCCTCAAGTACGGGCCGCGCTTCTTCGATGCATGCACGTGCGTAGTCGTTGCAATATACGGCTATGCGTTCGGCAGTGCCTTTGAGCACGTCATCGGCTGCGTCAAGTGCGCGTTTGTACACGCCTGCTTCCTTTGGGTTCTCGGGCAGCAGTCCGGCGTAGCAACTTAGTTCGATAAGGATCTTCTTGCGCAGCAGCGTCAGAAAATCGTCCTCGGGCGTGATGATGCGATGAGCCGCCAGTGCTCGTTCGGCGTATACGTAGGCTTGGCGGAATTGCTCTATGTCGGCCTTGACGCCGCAGTGTTCCCAGCCTTGACGTAGGATATGGCTCCAATGGTCGCCGCGAGTGTCAAGGGTGCCTCCGTAGTCGAAGATGACGCCGCGAATGCCGGTCAGTAGTGCGTTATTCATTGAGCATCATCGTATTTGCCGGCGGCGAGGTCGGCGGTGAGACTGCGGCACAATGACTCGTGACGGCACATCATATATATGAGCAGGGCGTTGAGTACTACCAGCTCGAAGGCGAAGTACAGCCATGGCATTTGGGCAAAGAGCGAGGCAAAGAGCACGATGGTGCGCCAATTGAAGGACAGGATATTGGTATACTTCATCAGCGGCAGTGACAATGCGCGGAAGTCATCGCGGAAGGATTGCGGTATTTTGCCGCCCCATTTATCCGCCAGAGCGGCACGCAGGCGCTGCATTGCCGGGGTCCATGCCTCTTGGTTCTCGGTGTATCGGGTGTAGAAAGTCAGCACGAGTTTGCTCCAGAAATTATGGCTCCAGGATAGGGAGGCCAGACGTTCGCGCAGGTGCGAGGCTCGTTCCAATTCGCTGCCGTTCTCGCCTTTGAGGAAGTACAGATGGAACTGGCGGTAGTAGTCCGCCATGGCGGCCTGTTTGGCGTGACACAGTCCGGTGACTACGGCTACGACCCATATCACCCAGTTGTGCTGCATAAAGAAGTCGGAGGTTACCACCTCGCGCAGGCAGATGGCGACGTATATCGTGGCAAACCATACATCTCCGGCCATGCCGTCGAGGATGCGACCTATTCGGCTGTAATTGTGTGTCATACGAGCCAATTGTCCGTCGGCGCTGTCAAAAGAATTGGCCCAGATGAGCAGCAACATTCCTATGACGTTGATGACCAGGTCGTTGAAATAGAAAGCCACGCCGGCACCTATGCCCAGGAATATGGATGCGATGGTGATGGCGTTGGGCGTGACGCCGAGGCGTCGAGCCAGGCATGCCCAAGCATAGCCTATGGGGCGGTAAAACGCCAGGTCGATATGTTCTTCCGTGTCCGCGCTTTTGAGCGTGGCGCGATATGCTGAGTTATCAGTCATTTGTCTTGCTTTGGTTGTGTTGCTAAATGATAGAGTGACAGATGCTTGGCGGCGCGACGTCTGTCGATACGTCAAGCGTCGGCGCGTGCTCAGTGCGCGCGGTGTTCTTTGATGGCCTGCATCACGCACTTGGCGATATGCGGGCCGGCCTCGTCGCGGCAGGGTGCAAACGAGGGCCAATCGTTGAAGTCGATGATGCGGATGGTGCCGTCTTCGTCGACGATGCAGTCGCCGCCGTATATGCGGACGTCCAATTCCTTGGCGGCACGTGCGCAGATGTCGCGCAGGTATGCTTCGTCAAAGGTCAGGCCGCGAGCAGCGCCGTTGATGGCTTCGTATCCGTATTTGCTGTGTCCGGCCTCAAAGGGGTAGAACCAGTAGAAGAAGTCCGTGCCGGCCACGCCGTAGAACTTGAGCAGGTCGCCTTCGAGGTGACGGTTGATGACTGCACGCTTGATGCCGCGCAGGAAGTATTCTTGCAGTACCTCTTGGGCTTCTTGCGGATGGCGGACAAAGGATACGTCCTCCTTGTGCATAGCGTGGAAGTCGCCGCGTTTTATCCAGCATTGTTCGATGCCGGCTTTTTCGAGGGCGTCGATGACGCTCTCGTCGGTATTGACCATAAGCGACTCGGGATAAGGAATTCCGTTGCCGATAAGTATGCGTGTCATGCGTTCGCGAGTGCAGTTTTCGATGCCGTAGCCGCTGTTGATGACCAGGTCGCCGGCGTCTTCGCGTTTCTGCAGCAGGTCTATGGACCGACGCTCGCGACACATATTCAGGATAATGTGGTAGTCATCTGTGGCGCCGGAGGCCAATTGTTCCTCCGAGAATATGGTGACTTCGCAGCCGCGCTTGCGCAACTGATCGGCGGCGATGTTGAATATTGCAGCATCGTTGCCTATATGGTTGGGCGAATACGCTCCGGCACGCATCACGCCCGCAATCTTAATTTCTGCCATTGTCTGTGTTCTATTTGTGGTTAGGCACAGCAAAGGTACAAACTTTTTTCCAAACCTCACCGCCTTGACCGCCCTATAATGGCCTGTCGCTGCACGGCTGCGACAGGCTGTCATGCTGAGACACGTCTTAAAATTTTTTTTCGAGAAAGTTTGTCACTCTCAAAAAAACGTGTATATTTGCCGATGGATAGAATTGCACCGCAATCTTCCGACTTACAAACAATTACCGGCCCCGAAACCTGCCATGCAGCACCACGAAAAATATTCAAGGACAAGCAGAAGCTCCGCTTCCGGATTCAGGTCCGTCTGTGTGGCCGTTGCGGCTGCCCTGGCATGCGTTGCTCCGTGTTTTGCGCAGCATAACCGGGTGACGGTGACGACGTACGGGGATGCGGCCGGCACGGCGGCGCGGGCGGCGGTGACTGAGACGTACTTCGACGGGCTGGGACGGC
>CAVEDT010000253.1:0-3235 GCA_963614475.1 Roseburia faecis | reverse complement strand
CCGTGGTGGTATTCGACCGCGTGCGCGAAAACCTCGGACTGTATCCCAAGTGGAACTTCTTCGACACCATCAACCACTCGATCAACTCCACCTTGGCTCGTACAATCATGACATCCGCATCCACCCTGCTCGTACTTATCTGCATCTTCATCCTCGGTGGTGACAGCATCCGCAGCTTCGTATTCGCAATGGGCTTCGGCGTCATCTTCGGTACTTTGGCTACAATCTTCGTTGCCGCTCCCGTGGCTTATGTCACCGACAGCCGCCGCAACCACAAGAAAGTAGCAACTCAGGCCATCGCCAAGAACGCATAAAATCATTCCTACATAGCACAAAGACGCCCGGTCCGCTAACGGCCGGGCGTTTTTGTACCTCTACCGCGATATTCTATTGCGACCTAAAAGGCCGCGAGCGACCGCAATCCAAATGCCGAAACTTCGGCCAAAACAGCCAAAATGATACTTCTAAGGCATCCAAATAGGGATTTTGACGCATTTTTTAACAAAAAAATTTGGTGGAAACGCCGATAAGTTATACTTTTGCCGAAGAATTCGGTATGGTATACGGCCACGACCAAGCCGATGCCGAATTGTAGCCACGTAAACCGCCGCAAAACTCGGAGGATACGGCTGGATACGTACAAATCCTCACGTATGGACGCATCGGCGTCATACACTCGACATCGCCCGAGCGGCCTACATATCCGCGAGAGGGTGAAAAGACAGACTAAGGTTATTCATAACAGAAGACAGATGCACAAATAACTGTTTAACGCCACATCACACTCGGTCAAGGTTCAAACAAAACGAGACGGTGCAACGTTGTATATACACAGTGCCAAGCCGTTTTTGAGAAAAACCGATGCCGAGAGCAAAAAGATTTAGGTTTGGCATAGATTTGGCAATATACATCATCCGGACATCATCAAAAGACAAAAAGCAACAAGACTATATACAAATACACTAAATACAAACCACTAATTCTGCTTTTATGAAAAAGATTGCATTAGTAGCCGCATTAATCGGCGCAACATTCTGTGCAGTGCCCGCATCCGCACAAGAGGCACAAGATGTAGCAGTATCTCTGGACCAACCCTGCAAGACACACTACTACAGCACATCGCGTGACAACTGGTTTATCCAGATCGGCGCAGGTATCCAAAGCCCGTTCGTAGAGAACTACCTGCCCCAGACAGATGCAAAGCACAAACTCACAGCCGTATACAACCTCGGCTTCGGCAAATGGTTCTCCCCGTACCTGGGCTGGCGTCTCAGCTTCCTGGGCGGCGCAATGCGTTGGGACAACGGCGAAATCTCCAAGGCCAAGAACGTAAACGCTAACCTCGACTTTATGTGGGATATGTTCAACAGCCTCGGCGGTGTCAACCCCAACCGTGTATTCTCCATCATACCCTTCGTAGGTCTCGGTGGTACATACGTATGGGACATCAAGGCTCCCGGCTCCAACATCTACGACAAATGGGGCGCTATCAAGGACGAAAGCTGGACACTTCCCGTCAGCGCCGGTTTGCAACTGCGCTTCCGTCTGTGCAAATATGTAGACCTCTTCTTCGAAGGCCGCGCACAGTTCTACGGTGACAACTTCAATGGTTGCTCCTACGGCCAACCCGTTGACGTCAACATCTCCGCTATCGGTGGTCTGACCTTCAACATCGGTGGCAGCCAGTTCCGCACCTTCAACCCCTGCGACTACACCGACTACATCAACAGCCTCAACGGCCAAGTCAACGACCTGCGCTCCGCACTTGCTGCCACCGCAGCCGACCTCGCTGCCGCTCAGGCTCAGCTCCCCTGCCCCGAAGTTAAAGAACAACAGCCCGTTGTAGCTTCCGCTCCTCTGCTGGCTTCCGTACGCTTCAAAATCGGCTCCGCTGTCATCACTCCCGCCGAAGAAGTCAATGTATACAACATCGCCGAATGGCTCAAAGCCAACCCCGAGCAGAAGATTGTCATCGCCGGCTATGCTGACAAGAAGACCGGTTCGGCAGACTTCAACAAGAAACTGTCCGAAAAACGTGCACAGGCCGTTTGCGATATGCTCGTCAACGAATACGGCATCGCTTCCGATCGCCTGAGCACCAAGTCCTTCGGTAGCGCCGAGCAGGTTTACACCGGCAAGGGCCAGAACGACTGGAACCGTATCGTAATCTTCAAAGCCAACTAATCAGCCGCTAAGCCTATCAGAGCTTAGAAGGTAAATCTACACGCCGCAATGCGGCGCAACAACGGCGGACACACTCGCAAGTGGAGTGTGTCCGCCGCTTTTTTACAGATTTTGCCGTATGGCAAATTCTGTGTACTTTTGCTCTTACAAACAATAGGTAAATAAGCTATGGGCAACAGAAAATCCTCCGGAAAATTAGCCAAAAGCATCATATCTCTCGTCATCGTTTTTGTCATGATGGCGGCTGTCGCCATACGTCGCGACGGAATGTTATTCGGGCACCGTTTGTCCGAAAACAACGCCGATAGCATCGTCGGCATCGAGCACCTCGATGACGGCAGTACCATCGTCAACACCGCACAATTAGGTCTCGACATCCGCGGATACAACGGTCCTGTACCGCTGGAGATACGCCTCGACCCTTCAGGCAAAGTAGCATCCATAGCCGTACTCGATAATTCCGAAAGTCCTAAGTTTCTGCAACACGTTCTCGACAGCGGATTACTTGAACAATGGATAGGCCTTGAGGCCGCACAAATACTCGCCTCCCCGGATGTAGACGCCGTCAGCGGTGCGACATACACATCCAAAGCCGTTATCGCCAATGTTCGCGCCGGACTTGCCACTGCCTTAGGTCAACCCAACGAAATAGCCAAAGCATCGGCATCCGTCGCCACGACATCAGACGCGAAGCCCATACACGAGGACAATAAAGCCGAAAACGGCTCAAATGCCACAACGTCGACCAGCCCCTCGACAAAAACCGACGGCACAACGACTGCAACACTTAAGCTAAAGTCAGACAACACTTCAGCATCAAAATCCGAGGCCGCAAACGCCACAGAACAAGCAGCAAAAACCGAGAAATCAGACGGCAATCAGCCGCACTCATTCATCGTCAATACCACCGAAACGTGTAAAGACATCCGCGGCTTCGGTGGCCCGGTACCCATCCAAATGGAAGTCAACGCCAAAGGGCGTATCACGTCCATCTCCGCACTGCCCAACGACGAAACTCCGGGATTTTTCAAGCGCGTGACACGTGCCGCAC
>CAVEDT010000252.1:0-3254 GCA_963614475.1 Roseburia faecis | reverse complement strand
GTTGAGCGCGAGGTCGGCGAGGACTTTGCGGTTGATTTCGATGCCGGCCTTGTGGATGAGGCCCATGAGCTGGGAGTAGCTGAGGCCTTCGACGCGTGCGGCAGCGTTGATACGCTGGATCCACAGAGCGCGGAAGTTGCGTTTCTTTTGTTTGCGGTCGCGGTAAGCGTAGGTCAGACCTTTTTCCCAGGTGTTCTTGGCGACGGTCCAGACGTTGCGGCGGCAGCCAAAGTAGCCGCGTGTAAGTTTCAGGATTTTTTTACGGCGAGCACGAGATGCTACGTGGTTTACTGATCTTGGCATTTCTTTTTGGTGTTTTGAATGACAGCGGCTTGTATTGCTCTTAGTGTATTGTTACGCTGTACATTCGGTTAGTAAATGTGTAAAAGAGATGGTGTTGCGACGCTGTATGATAGCCTTGGCGCGGTGTTCCGGAGCAGGGCCATGCTTAAGTGCCGATGCTGCGTTTCGCCTCGGGTGACGGCGGCGCGGGGTGGGGTGATGCTCCTTATTTGAGGGCCAGCAGAGCTTTGACGTTGTTGATGTCGGTCTTGGCTACCAAACCGAAGTGGGTCAGGTTGCGTTTCTGCTTCTTGGTCTTTTTGGTCAAGATGTGGCTCTTGTAAGCATGTTTTCTTTTGATCTTTCCTGAGCCGGTAAGGGCGAACCTCTTTTTGGCACCGGCGTTAGTCTTAATCTTGGGCATGTTGTTTTGTTTAAATATTAATAGTGTTGTTTATTTCTTCTTGGGAGACAGCATGATAATCATGCGTTTGCCTTCCAAAAGGGGCATTTGGTCTACTTTGCCGTATTCTTCGAGGTCGTTGGCAAAGCGCAGCAACAGTACTTCGCCTTGTTCCTTGAAGAGTATCGAGCGTCCTTTGAAGAAGACGTAGGCTTTGACTTTGGCGCCTTCCTGGAGGAATCCTATGGCGTGGCGCAACTTGAAGTTGTAGTCGTGGTCGTCTGTCTGGGGCCCGAAACGGATTTCTTTGATGACGACTTTGGTGGCCTTGGCCTTGATTTCCTTCTGCTTTTTCTTCTGCTGGTACAGGTACTTTTGGTAGTCAAGTATCTTGCATACGGGCGGCTCGGCAGTCGGGGATATTTCCACGAGGTCCAGCTCGAGTTCTTCGGCCTGACGCAGGGCGTCGTGAATGGAGTATATGCCCGGAGTGACGTTGTCACCTACGAGACGTACTTCGCGTGCGCGAATTTGTTCGTTGATGAGGTTAGGATTGGCGGGCTTTTCGCCGCGGCGCGTCATTGGGGGACGGGGGCCCGAGGGGCGCGGAGGCCGTGGGCCGGGATGATAGGGTTTTTTCTCCATTCAGTGGGTGTAGATGTTGTGTATTATGTTAATATTGTGTGCGTTAGAGGCCTCGCAGGGCTTTAATGTCCTACGGAGTCCTTGACGTCTTGTGCTATTTGCTCGGCAAAGGTACTAATTTTCATCGAACCTTGGTCACCTTGGCCCTGTTTTCTTACCGAAACTTCGCCGTTTTCTTGCTCTTTCTCGCCTACGATAAGCATGTAGGGTATGCGTTTGAGCTCGTTTTCGCGAATTTTCTTGCCGATTTTCTCGTTGCGGTCGTCGACGATGGTGCGGATATCGGCTTCGTCGAGTTGGGCGGCAACTTTGCGGGCGTAGTCGTTGAATTTCTCCGAGATGGGCAGAACTACCACTTGGTCGGGGGCGAGCCACAAGGGCAGGTGTCCGGCGGTGTGCTCAAGCAGCACTGCCACGAAGCGTTCCAGCGACCCGAAGGGTGCACGGTGTATCATCACGGGGCGATGCTTGAGGTTGTCGGCGCCGGTGTACTCGAGGCCGAAGCGTTCGGGCAGGTTGTAGTCCACCTGGATTGTTCCGAGCTGCCAGCGGCGGCCGATGGCGTCTTTGACCATGAAGTCGAGCTTAGGACCGTAGAATGCGGCTTCGCCGAGTTCCTTGCGTGCCTTGAGGCCTTTTTCTTCGCAGGCTTCGATGATGGCGGTTTCGGCTAAGTGCCAGTTTTCGTCGCTACCGATGTATTTTTCTTTGTGTTTGGGGTCACGCAGCGAGATTTGTGCCTCGAAGTTGTCAAATTTGAGTGCCTTGAAGATGTAGAAGATGATGTCCATCACTTTGAGGAACTCGTCTTTGATCTGCTCGGGGGCACAGAAGATGTGCGCATCGTCCTGCGTAAATCCGCGTACGCGGGTCAGTCCGTGGAGCTCGCCCGACTGCTCGTAGCGGTATACGGTGCCGAATTCGGCGATACGCAGGGGCAGTTCGCGATAGCTGCGCGGGAATGCGCGGAAGATTTCGCAGTGGTGAGGGCAGTTCATGGGCTTGAGTAGATACTCTTCGCCTTCTTCGGGTGTGTGTATGGGCTGGAAGGAGTCCTTGCCGTACTTGGCGTAGTGTCCGGAGGTGACGTACAGCATCTTGCTGCCGATATGGGGGGTGATTACCTGCTGGTAACCGTATTTCTTCTGGATGCGACGGAGGAATTGCTCGAGGCGGTCGCGCAGTGCGGCGCCCTTGGGCAGCCACAGCGGCAGACCGGCGCCGACGTTTTGGCTGAAGGTGAACAGCTCGAGTTCCTTGCCGATTTTGCGGTGGTCGCGTTTCTTGGCTTCTTCGAGTAGCACGAGGTACTCGTCCAGCATCTTTTTCTTGGGGAAGGAGATGCCGTATACGCGGGTGAGCTGGTCGCGCTTTTCGTCGCCGCGCCAGTATGCACCGGCCAGTGAGGTGATTTTCACTGCCTTGATGGGGGCTACGGTGGGGATATGCGGACCGCGGCACAGGTCGGTGAAGTTGCCTTGGGTGTATGTGGTGATGTGTCCGTCTTCGAGTTCGCTGATGAGTTCGCACTTGTACTTCTCGCCGCGGTCGCCGAAGAGTTTGAGGGCGTCCGCCTTGGTAATGTCGCGGCGTACTACGGGGCTGCCGGTACGAGCCAGCTCGAGCATCTTGGCTTCGATGCGGGGGAAGTCGGCGGCGGTGATTGAATTGCCGGCGGGGTCGATGTCATAATAGAAACCGTTCTCGATGGCCGGGCCGATGCCGAACTTGACGCCGGGGAAGAGTTCCTGAAGTGCTTCGGCCAGCAGGTGTGCACTGGTGTGCCAGAATGCGTGTTTGGCTTCGGGGTCGTCCCATTTGTGAAGCGTGAGCGTGGCATCGCACTCTATGGGGCGTGTCAGGTCCCATGCTTCGTCGTTGACGGTGGCGGCCAGCACGTCGGAGGCGAGGCGCTCGCTGATGC
>CAVEDT010000251.1:0-3263 GCA_963614475.1 Roseburia faecis | reverse complement strand
GAGTATGCCCTGGGGATCGAGGGCATGTTTGAGGCGGCGCATAAAGTTGTAGGCCTTGGGACCCCATTCTTTGCGCACGAAGGGCGCCATATTGCGGCCGGTGCCGTGCTCGGCCTTGAGCGAGCCGCCGTATTCGTCTACCACCAAATGTTCTATAGCTTGCATCAAACCTTTATAGCGATCTATTTCGGCTTGCGTGTCAAAGCTTTGAGCTATCACGAAGTGATAATTGCCTTCGAGTGCGTGTCCGTAGATGCACGCATCGTCATACCCGGCGTCCGTGAGCAGTTGTTGCAGACGTACGGAAGCCTGTGGCAGGTCGTCGATATGGAAGGCGATATCTTCTATCAAGGCAGTAGTCCCTAAGGGGCGAGTTCCGCCTACAGCCGGGAAGACTCCGCTGCGCATTCCCCACCATTTGCCGTATTCGGCCGGGTCGGTGGTGAAGTGCGGCTCTACGTACATCTTGAAAGGTCGCAGAGTCTCCATAATGGCCGAAATATTGGCTTGGAGGGCGGCTTCGTCATCGGCCTTGGTCTCCAGCAATAGCGCTGTCAAGCCCTCGCCGGTGGTATCGTGCACCGAAGCCAAGGACTTTTTGTCCAAAAGCTCGCATGAATATACCGGGGCGTGCTTGCGCAATGCCACAACGGCGTGGCAAGCCTCGGCCATGTCGTCAAAGTAGAGCATTGCACTGGCGCCGAGACTGTAAAGATGCGAGGTGGCCACGGTGGCGCTGTACATAAAGCCTAACGTTCCCTCGCTGCCTACCATACAGTGAGCTATGATTTCGTAGGGGTCATCGTATTCGACAAAGGGTCGAATATTGAGACCGGTGACATTCTTAATGCTGTATTTGTGCTTAATCTGAGCCACCAATTCGGCATCGGAGCGTATTTCGTCGCGTATGTCGCATATTTCACGCAAAATCTCGGGATGCACTTCCGCAAAGTTGCGGCGCGAATCCTCGTCGGCGGTGTCAAGCATCGTTCCATCGGCCAGTATAATGCCCATAGACTTCAGTATATGATCGCTGTTGGCGTGCGTACCACAGTTCATTCCCGAAGCGTTGTTGATGATGATGCCGCCGACCATAGCCGATTTTTTGGATGCCGGGTCGGGAGCGAACATACGTCCGTAGGGTGCAAGCAATTCGTTGACGCGCTGTCCTATTATGCCCGGCTGCAAGGTGACGGTGGAGGCATCGTCCGAAATTTCGTAGCCTTCCCAATTTTTGCCGGCGACTATGAGTATCGAGTCGCTGATGGCCTGACCGGAGAGGCTGGTGCCGGCGGCACGGAACGTCACCGGCAAGTTGTAATCACTGGCCATACGAAGGATCATCGAAACTTCTTCGCGGTCTTTGGCTCGTACAACAACCTGCGGTACCAGATGGTAAAATCCGGCATCGGTTCCCCATGCGAGGCGGCGCAATTCGTCGGTGTAAACGCGATTAGCATCTATAGTCTTTTTTAACTCTCGTATGAACGCCTTCATAGCGTCCTGCTTACGGTTAGGCATCTGGTTTGACGGTCTTGAATGTGCTTGTGTAGCGTATGGTTTAAGCGATCGGGATTAGGAATTCGGGATAAATAACGGCATCATATCGGCAGGTATACCGACGTGGTTCCGTCTCATTACTCCCGTAATTCCCTTCCCATCACTTGCATTATTATTTATACAGATAGTACGGTGCTGAAGCCTCCTTGAAGGCGGCAGCGTCCTTGTTCCAGTAGTCGATGATGTCGGCTACTTTGTGGCGACGGCTGAAGCGGCGACGTATTTCCTTGCTACCGGAAACCTTGTCGAACATATTGAAGCGTCCGGGGTCGGCATTACCTTCTTTGAAGGTGGCCTTGTCGGGGTTCATATCAGCCATTTCCTGCATCACATAGAATTGTATCAGCGACAGCGGAGCGGCTTCGGCATCAGTGATATACACTTCCACGCCCTGAATATTCTCACCCTTATAGACACTGTAGAAGGGCTTGATGTGTATGGGGCGGAACATCACGCCGGGCAGGGCAAGGCCGTTGAGACGGCGAGCCAGTTCCTCGGCATTGGTCCAAGGTGCACAGAACAACTTGAAAGGCATGGTGTAACCTACACCGATATTGACGTATCCCAATTCGCCGAGAATACCGCTGACGGGATAGAGTACGGCGGCTTCGGGATTGGGGATATGCGGCGAAGGCAGCACCCAAGGCATTCCGGTCTGAGCAAAAGTCATATTGCGGTGCCAGCCGTCCATAGGAATGACGGTAAGTTTGACTTTCTTGTCACCGATCATACCTTTATCGTTGAGGTACATGGCCAATTCGCCGGGGGTAAGTCCGTAAAGATACGGGATAGCGAACTGGCTGACGAAGGATATGCATGAGTCTTCCACGAGGTTGCCTTCGACCTTGTTTCCGCCCACAGGATTGGGACGGTCAAGTACCATGAATTCCTTGTCGAGTTCGGCGCAAGCTTCCATGGCCAAACCCATAGTGGAGATGAAGGTATACGAGCGACAGCCTATATCCTGGATGTCGTATACAAGTACGTCCACATCCTTGAGCATCTCTGCCGTAGGCTTGCGGTTTTTGCCGTAAATGGAATATACGGTGACACCGGTGGCGGGGTCGGTCATATTGTCTACGTGGTCACCGGCATGCACATCGCCACGGACACCGTGCTCGGGAGCATATAGCCCTACGAGAGTGACACCGGGTGCTTCGTGCAGAATGTCGATGGTGCTGCGCAGGTTGTTGTCTACGCCGGTGGGGTTGGTGATTAGGCCTACGCGCTTGCCTTTGAGGCCTTCGAAGCCGCGGTCACGCAGCACTTCGATGCCGGGCTTGACATGCGCCGTTGCCCCTATAGCCAAGGCAACCCCGAGGGCAGCCGCTAATAGTCGTTTGGTTGACATATCGAGTGTTTAGATGTTGTCTTTCGAGATGATGTAATACAATACTTTCTGTTTTCGTTGGCTCTACGGCGTCACACTATTTTTCCTCAGCCTCTCCTGCCTCGACTTTCTTAGCGCCGTAAGCGGGGTCAATATGACGACGTACCAGGAAGGTCACGGCCCAGGTTGCAAGGTTGCAACCGAGAACCCAGAAGAAGAAGTTGCTGTACGAGTTGCCCAGCAAGTCTTCCTTAATCCATCCGGCAGCCATACCGGGGAGCATCATGCCCAAAGCCATGAAGGCGGTGCAAATGGCGTAATGAGATGTCTTGTAAGGACCGTCTGCAAAGTACATCATGAACAGCATGAATGC
>CAVEDT010000250.1:0-3286 GCA_963614475.1 Roseburia faecis | reverse complement strand
CAGGCAGCTTTTCAAGACATACGTATGGCTTGTCGAGACGATATACCGCTTCGGCCCTATCACCTTTGACGAAATCTGCGACCGCTGGGAGTACTCATCTGTCTCCGAGGGCAATCCGCTGGCTCGCACGTCTTTCAACCGCCACCGCGACGAAATCGAGGAAATCTTCGGCATCCGCATCGTCTGCGACCGCTCGAACGGCTGCCGCTACAGCATCGCCGACATCGGAGACCTCGACCGCCATTCGGCGCTCAGTTGGATGGCTAATACCCTGTCGCTTAACAATATCATTGCCGAGAACCGAGCAGTGCACGACCGCATACTTCTCGAGCCTGTGCCGTCGGAGGGCGAGGCGCTGCGATGCGCCATCGAGGCCATGAAGACCTCGCACATGATTGGCATCGAATATCACAAATATCAGTCCGAGGAAATTTCGCATTACGAAGTCGAGCCGTATTGCGTCAAGCTGTACAACCGCCGATGGTATGTGCTCGTACGCTTTCCGCTCAAAGACGACTTCCGCATACTGTCCTTTGACCGCATTTGCCGCCTCGAAATACTGCCCGCGGCGTTTGTCATGCCCACGGACTTCAGCGCCTCGGCATTTTTCAGGGACTTCTACGGCATATATTACGACCCGGCCATACCCATGGAACGCGTGACCATACGCGCCTATGGCAAAGAGCGTTACTACGTGCGCGACCTCCCCATACACCCGACTCAGACCGTCGTGGGCAGCGGCGACGACTATACAGACTACGAGATAAGGTTGCGCCCCACCACCGACTTCAAGGCCTACCTGCTTTCGCAAGGCGAATGGCTGCAAGTGCTTACGCCGCAGGCGCTTGCCGACGATATCAAGGCCCGACACCTTGCCGCCGTGCACGGCAAAGCCGACTGACACTCGCGCCGAGGCGCATCCCGGAGTCTCGACGAGGCGTCGTTCGCGGTTGGCCACGACTCTATGGACGCCGATACGGGGCATCACGCGCTATCAGACGTATTTTTTTCGCGTTTTTTTGATTGTACCACGTTTTGGTTCAATGTACCGGTAATTTTGTACCGTCAAACAAAAAAAACAATTATACGTCATGGAAAAAAAGAAACTCTATTACTTAGACTGCCATGTGGCCGGACGCATGTATCACGATGCCGACGAAGTGTGGGACAAACTGAAAATCGGGACCGAACTTCACCTGGTGCGCGATACGGACAACCGGTATGACCCCGAAGCTATTGCCATCGTATATCGCGACGACGATATGGAACGCCCTGTATATCAAGAAAAACCGCTGATATATCAGGAACAGCCGGAGTATGATGACGACTGCGAAGAATACCTGATAGGCTACGTGCCGCGCTGTAATAATACCGAATTGGCTGCCTTCCTCGACATGGGCTGGGGCGACATCTTCGAGTGCCGTATTTGCCGGATAGATCCCGAGGCACATCCCGAGCAGCAGCTTCACGTCACCATCAAAATCAAGCGCAACCCACACGCCGAGCGCTAATCCTCCCCCGCCATCAACTGTTAAACCTATAAATACACAATCACATGAAAAAATTTTTAGTAGCCGTCTGCGCCCTCCTATGCGCAGCCCCGGCCTTCGCTTATTATGACGACTTCTACAGCAGCCGAAGCGAGATGTCCGGATTTGCCATCTTCACGCTGATAGTCATCATCGCTTACATCGTATTGTCCATCGTAGTGCTTGTTCGCTGGTGGAAAATGACCAAGGACGTCAAACAGATCAAAGAACAAACGACCTACAACAAATGTACTCCCGAATACCTGATACTTATCGGTGAAAAGGACAAAGCGCAGAAGATAGTACTGACCGACCTCGTAGACCGTTTGATTGAAGTATATGAGTGCAACTTCATGAGTAGTCCTCTCTACTACAATAAAGCCGAGGAAATGGACAAGGTCATTCAAGACAAGCAGCCCGAAATAGACAGAATGGGCCTGACCATGCCCGATTACGTCACCTCCGGCGAGAAGTTCATCGACTACGTCAATGCCTTGACCGGAATGGAAGTGAAGTATAAATACGAGTAAGATCTTTTAGTGGGCTTTAGAGTCTTTAAGGTCCTTAGAGTCTTTAAGGTCAAACCTTAAGACATAGACAGGGCGGACGCATTTCCCTTCGGCGTCCGCCCTGTCTGTATCATATAAGGATGACTTGCGTCATCGCAGAAGTCCCGTCAATGCGGAAGTCTCGTCAATGCAGATAGGCGCAGCCCAATTCGACATTCCACATTCCACATTATTCGAAGTTTCACATTATTTACTGATTTTAAGGCGTGAACCGGAGCTGTGGGCGGTCAGGTCAGGGGCTTGGTCGCAGGTGACGGTGGCTATGCCCGAGGTGTAGGTGCCGGCGACGGTGGCATAGAGTTTGTACTCGTAGACGTACACGCCTTGAGGCATATAATATATGTAGAAATTGGTGCGGTCGGCTCGACTTTCGCGATAGGCGCCCAGGGCGTTATTCCAGACGTATTGCGACACTTGATCTTGCGGAATAAGGCCTGCGGGACGCTCGTCGGCTACGGTGATGCAGCTGTAGGGGCGGTCGGCCTTGATGGTGAGGCGTACGGTAACCGTCGAGCCTACGGGAACGACTGTATCGTCTCCGATGGCGTAGGTCTTGCCGTCGGGAGCGGTGACGGTGAGCATCTTGTCTATGGATATTTCGCCGTCGGTGAAGGCGGCAATCTTGGATGCTTCGGCAGTGTACACGTCGGTGACGGCGCCGTAAGCCGGGACTTGCGAGCGCTTGTCCAGGGTCAACGTTCCGGCACCCGTATCGGCTATGGGGGCGTCGATGATGCCTTTGCGCCCGTCCATATCGGATATGGCTACGGGGCGGTCGCCGAAGGTGACGTAAGGAGCCACGGGATTGGAGGTCCAAGATGTGCCGCTGTTGATGAAGGCATCTACGGTGTAGGCTGTCAGAGCGCTGTTGCCCCAATCGGTGCCTTGGCGACGTACGATGAGGTACTCGCGGATGGCGTCGGTCTGCGAGGACTGCCCGGTGATGGCGCCGTAGGCCTCGAGGAGGTTGCCGTAGGTGAGCAGGTCGCGGACGTTGCGGAATTCCATGCCCTTGCCGGGGCGATGAGTACCGAACTGGTCAAGCGAGCCGATGATGGTGCGAGCCATAGCGCGGTTGGCGTTGTAATGGAGCACGAGTGCGGCGACGGCTTTGTCGTGTACCGAGAATTTCTTCCAGTTTTTGATGATATGCTGTACGGTTTTGTCGATTACCTGACGGCCGTGGAG
>CAVEDT010000249.1:0-3296 GCA_963614475.1 Roseburia faecis | reverse complement strand
AGTGTGCGCATACCTGTATTCCGGGCAGCTTTAGGGGGGAGCCTTGTGCTTTTCGGTGGCTCCGGGGACGAAGGCGGGCAGCGTAAGGCGATATCAATCCGGCATCTCCTTCCGATTGTTGCTTCCGGAATGGAGCGAAACCGCATACATACTTGCGACAGCAATAAGGGTGCATCGGTTTTCCTAACCTGTGCGCCGGTCGCTCATCAATAAGTCTCTGTTTTTCAACAATTACAAGTAAGTACGGGGCATCTCGTGCCGTGTATCGCGTAAGCCTTCGTTAAGTCTTTTTAGGGCTTTACGTCATTTTATCGTGCAAAGAAAGCACTATTTTTCCATTTGTTAATGCTTTTTACCTAAGAATTATTTGTTTACGCCGCGATTTTAACCAAGTTTAACCTTTTCGCACCCTCACATCCATTCTCCGCGAACGACACCCGAATAGACTGCGCAAAAAAATCTGTTCATAAATCTAAAAAAGGTCTAAAACTCAAAGATAATCACTACCTTTGCAAAAAACGGATGCGCATTAACGGCAGCCCCCACCTGCCTGATATACAGCCTCCCTTTCCCGTCAATAACTAATTTATATCATTTTTCATCACAAACCACCAAAACACAATCTCTATGAACAAATTATGCTCTGTAGCGATGGCAGCGGCTATGCTGGCATCCGCATCTACTGCCAAGGCTTACGATTTTGTCTCGGGCGAACTGTTCTACAATGTACTTTCCGAAACGGACGGTACGGTCGAAATCACTCAAAACGAAAGCGGTACATATTCCGGCGACATCATCGTCCCGGATGTCGTGGCTTATAACGGCAAGGCATACTCCGTCACCCGTATAGGCGATTCGGCATTCAAGCAGAGCGACATCACCTCGCTGCGCTGCGGCAACAACCTGACGCACATCGGTGCATGGAGCCTTAGCAGCTGCTCAAAGCTCAAATCGCTATACATCTCTAAAAGCGTGACCGATATCGAGGCCGATGCCGCCGGCGGTTGCTCCGTCCTGCGAAACCTTGTCTTCGAGCCCGGATGCAAGGCCGTCATAGGCTCGCGCGCCTTTGCCGACTGTCCCAAATTCACATGCCTGCTTTTGCCGCCTACCGTGACCTGCGAGGCCCAAGCATTCAGCAGCTCGGCTTGTGCCGTCGAGTTTGTCGGCGACCTCAAGTCGCTCAATAACGGCGTGTTTGCCAATGTTTTCCCGGCTTACGTTATGCTCGGCACAACCAAGCCGCCGACAATCGGAAAGACAAAACCGTTTGACAGCAAGGCCAAATATTTCTCCACACTGTACGTGCCTCGCGGAAGCCTGGCCGCATACAAGGATGACAGCTACTGGGGCACATTCTCCGAGATATATGAGAAGCCTTTCGAACTGACCGTCAACGGCTCGGCCGAACGCGTAATCTCGACAAACGTGAACGCCACCCTCGCCACGCGCCTCAACTTCGATGCAAGACAGGACGATTTCAACCCCTCAAAGCTGGGAGTGTACACCGATGACACCGATATCGTCGAAATCGAATACATCTCCACCGACGAAGCCGGCAGCATAAATTACAATATCACGGGCCTCAAAGACGGCATCGCAAAAGTCTGCTTCCTCTACTACAACTCTAACGGACTCACTGTCACATATATCTGCTATGTATGCGTAGGCAGTTTCGCCTCTGCGCAAGACATCACCGCCGACACCGCCCTACCGGCTGCATACGGCGTCTACAACCTCAGCGGCGTCAAGGTGGCCGACGCCATATCCAAAGACGCCGTCAATACACTGCCGCGCGGCTTCTATATCCTTGTATCTCCGCAAGGCAGCACAAAGCACATAGTACGCTGACGTCCGGACATCACTTTCAGAGACCTCATAATCCATACAACCGGGGCTGTGACGCAATGGCACGCGTCACAGCCCCGGATGTTTCGGTATATAGGCAGGGACAAGCGCCTGCGCAAGTTTAGAGAATCGCAGCCGACATACTTTTCGCAATCGAACGAAGCGTGGACTTGATATTCGACACCGTTTCCGCAGACGGCGTCCAAATACCATAACGGAAACGGTCCAATTTAGACTTACTCATACCTAGCATCCTCGCGAATTCTGTTAAGTCTAACCACGGGAAAGACGAAAGGAGATTGTTAACTTCATTGTCATAGTTGACTTCTTCCGGCTTATCAAAATTGGATATGTGAATATCTTCATCTATCTCATCCCAGCGTATGCTGCGATTGTCATCCCACAAATAGAAATCCTCTCGCTGCTTTTCGGTTGCATCCTTAAGGATTGGAAATGCCTCAAGCGGTTGGCTGTATTCCACGCCACCACCAGTCCGGATCCAAATGCGTCCGTCAGAGAACCATACTTTTGTAATCGACTCCATAGTTTCACAGGTCATTTATCAAATGTTTTGTGCCACTCGGCAATAATGTCACTTTTATAGAATTCGGCTGCTTCAAGAGCCTTGCTGACTATTTGAGCCTTCAATCCGTTGTTTTCTATTACCGAGATTTCTGGCTCCATCTGTATCTTGGCCGACTTGCCTTGATACTGAATTACACATGTATCGGCTCGTGGTCATTAGGATAGAAGAAAAAACGAATTCCGAATATGTAGAGGACTGTCGGCATTGTATATTTTCGGACTAGCTAGTGAGCATTTATTCACACACAAAGATAGTTCTAAGCCGACATATATGCAAACAAATAAACGTTAATCGACAAAGTCAGACAACTGCCGTACAGACATCCAGTGGGATTGCACTGACGCGCCACAAATACGCAGTCAGGGACGCGCCCCATTATCACGGGATGCGTCCCTGCCTTAGCTTTGTCGGCGACGGCGCGAAGATGCTACGCCGGACTTACCGCTTCTTGAAATAGTTTTATCTTTTCTTGAAGTAGTCGTTGTAGATTTTGATGCCGAAGATTATGGCCGAGCATACGGCGGTGATGACGTTGGTAACCACCAGGGGCCAGTTGCCGATCATAAAGCCCTGCACGACAAAGAAGATGGAGCCGAGGCCCATCATACAGAAGGTAGCCATGGCGATGCCATCGGTGTAGCGCGTGCGCATTGTGGTGATTGCCTGGGGCATGTAGCCGAAAATCATACAGATTGCAGCCAGGCTGCCGAAGATGTTGTCCGGGGTGAACATTGCGGATATTGTTTCCATCGTGGTGTATATATTGATAGGTTTTTAGATGTGTCACACGGCATTAGGCTTGATGTGACAAGTACAATTATATATAATTATTTCTCAGTATTTTATTATCGCAGTATACCAC
>CAVEDT010000248.1:0-3300 GCA_963614475.1 Roseburia faecis | reverse complement strand
GCAATATTCAGACTTGTATCGAGTGAGCGTCCCGACACCGGATTTCGCGACCTTCTACGGCGACGACGTCAATACTCGTCCCAGCTTTTGATTTCGATATCGTCTACCGGAATGGAGGTGAAGGCATTGATGTATGCCGAGGCCAAGCGAGCGTTGGTAATAAGTGGAATGTTGAGATCCACAGCGGCGCGGCGTATCTTGTAGCCGTTGCTAAGCTCGGTGGTACTCAAGTTCTTGGGTATATTGACCACCATATCAATCTTGTGGTCGTGCAGCAGCTCGAGTGCCTGGGGGTGCATATCGGGCTGCGAAGGCCAGTAGACGCGTATGGCCGGGATGCCGTTATCGTTGAGGAAGGCATGTGTGCCACCGGTGGCGTAGATGGTAAAGCCGTGTGAATGAAGCGTATGCGCAGACTCAAGCACATCGGCTTTCTGACGCGGAGTACCCGTACTGAGCAGCACCGAACGACGCGGAACGCGCTGTCCCACACTAATCATCGCCGTCAGTAGTGCCTCGCCCGTATCATCGCCGAGGCATCCCACTTCGCCGGTCGAAGACATATCCACGCCAAGTACCGGGTCGGCTCCTTGCAGACGCGAGAACGAGAATTGTGAGGCCTTGATACCTACGTAATCCAAGTCGAAGGCGCTCTTGGCCGGACGCTCGACGTCAAGTCCCAGCATGGCTTGCGTAGCCAGGTCTATAAAGTTTATTTTCAGCACCTTGGACACAAAGGGGAACGAGCGTGAAGCTCTGAGGTTGCACTCGATGACCTTGATATCGTTGTTCTTGGCCAGATATTGGATATTGAAAGGTCCCGTAATGTGCAGGGCTCGAGCTATCTGCTGCGATACTTTCTTGATACGGCGTACAGTCTCGACATATATCTTTTGCGGCGGGAATTGTATGGTGGCGTCACCCGAGTGCACGCCGGCAAATTCGATGTGCTCGCTTATAGCGTACACTATGATTTCGCCGTCACGTGCCACGGCGTCCATTTCTATCTCCTTGGCGTTCTGTATAAACTGCGTCACCACCACCGGGTGTTCCTTGCTGACATCGGCGGCCAGGCGCAGAAATCGCACAAGTTCGTCATTGTTGGAGCACACGTTCATGGCCGCGCCGCTGAGCACGTAGCTGGGACGCACAAGTACCGGGAAACCGACTTCTTCGATAAACGAATTAATGGACTTCATATCCGTCAGCTCGCGCCATCGCGGTTGGTCAATGCCGAGGCTGTCAAGCATTGCCGAGAATTTGTGACGGTCTTCGGCGTTGTCTATGTCGCGTGCCGGAGTGCCCAGGATCTTGACACCCTGTCCATCCAGACGAGTAGCCAAGTTGTTGGGAATCTGTCCTCCGACGCTCAGTATGACTCCGTGCGGCTGCTCAAGGTCGATGATGTCCATGACACGCTCGAAGGTCAATTCGTCAAAATACAGACGGTCGCACATATCGTAGTCCGTGGATACGGTCTCGGGATTGTAGTTGATCATCACCGAGCGCCAGCCCTGCTGTTTGACCGACCGGAGCGCATTGACCGAACACCAATCGAATTCGACGGACGACCCGATACGATACGCACCGCTTCCCAGAACGATAATGCTGCGTCTATCATGCAGATACTGCACGTCATTTTCCGTGCCGTTATATGTCAAGTACAGGTAGTTGGTACTTGCGGGATACTCGGCGGCGAGGGTGTCTATCTGCTTGACACACGGGACTATGCCCAGTTGCTTGCGCAGACAGCGCACTTCCAGCATGGCTTCGTGAGCGTGGGGCATCTTGTCTTTGTACACCGAGCGTGCTATCTGAAAGTCGCTGAACCCCTGCTCCTTGGCCAGACGAAGCAATGACTCCGGCAATGCCTCCGGCAGATTGTAAGCGCTCAGTTCGTCGGCCGTGTCCATAATGGCGCGTAACTTGTACAGGAACCAGCGGTCTATCTTGGTGAGTTCGTGTATGCGTTCGACATCATAGCCACGAGCCATAGCCTTGGCTATCACGAATATACGACGGTCGGTAGGCTCGGCCAAAGCGTGGTCAATATCATCTATTTTTATGTCTTTATTCTCGACAAATCCGTGCATTCCCTGCCCTATCATACGCAGGCCCTTCTGTATGGCTTCTTCGAAGGTACGACCTATGGCCATAACCTCGCCAACGCTCTTCATGGACGATCCTATCTCGCGGTTGACGCCGTGAAATTTGCCCAAGTCCCAGCGCGGAATCTTGACGACTACGTAGTCCAGTGCCGGCTCAAAGAACGCCGAGGTGTCGTGCGTCACCGAGTTGCGCAATTCAAAGAGTCCGTAGCCGAGACCCAATTTAGCCGCTACGAAAGCCAGCGGATAGCCCGTGGCCTTGGACGCCAGAGCCGACGAACGACTCAGACGCGCATTGACCTCGATGACACGATAGTCCATGCTGTCGGGGTCGTAGGCATACTGGACGTTACACTCGCCTACTATGCCGACGTGCCGTATAATTTTGATAGCCAGCGAGCGCAGATAATGGTAATCGTCGTTGCTCAGTGTCTGACTGGGCGCCACCACGATGCTTTCGCCGGTGTGTATACCCAGGGGGTCGAAGTTCTCCATATTGCACACGGTGATGCAATTGTCGTAGCGGTCACGCACCACTTCGTACTCGACTTCTTTCCAGCCTTTGAGTGATTTTTCGATAAGCACCTGCGGAGCAAAGGCCAACGCCTTCTCGGCCAGAGCCCTTAGCTCTTCGGCGTTGTCGCAAAATCCGCTACCCAAGCCGCCCAAGGCATAGGCTGCACGCACTATGACCGGATAGCCCAGCTCGGAAGCCACATCCAAGGCCTGCGCCACGCTGTCGGCGGCGCTGCTGCGTATGGTCTTGACTCCTATTTCGTCCAAGCGCTTGACAAAAAGTTCGCGGTCCTCGGTGTCTATGATGGCCTGCACCGGGGTACCCAATACCTGCACACCGTAACGTTCGAAGACTCCGTCACGGAACAACTCGACACCGCAATTCAGTGCCGTCTGTCCGCCGAAAGCCAATAGGATGCCGTCGGGACGCTCTTTTTCGATGACCTTGGCCACAAAATACGGCGTCACAGGCAGGAAGTATATCTTGTCGGCAAAGCCTTCGGAAGTCTGCACAGTGGCTATATTGGGATTAATCAGGACGGTGGATATGCCCTCTTCCTTCATGGCCTTGAGTGCCTGCGAACCCGAATAATCAAATTCGCCGGCCTCGCCTATTTTGAGTGCACCGCTGCCCAGTAGCAGCACTTTGCGTATGGTCTTATTGGCTGTCATGGAT
>CAVEDT010000247.1:0-3307 GCA_963614475.1 Roseburia faecis | reverse complement strand
TCAAAGACGCTTCCGGCAAGGACTTCGATCTGGGCGGCGGATTTGCAGTAATCGAAATACGTGTCGACAATCAGGGCCGTATTCTGGCCAGCGGTAAAGGCGGTGCTACAGCCTTGTTCAAGGCCGACGGTACGCATATCGAGTCTATGGCCAATGCAGCAGTGGGCGGCAACATCTGCGGCAGCAGCTGCCAGATGTTCGGCTACGGCGACTTCACTCTCGCCGCCTCCGTGACCTACGCCACCGGAGTCAAGGGCGGACGTCTCAACCTCATAGATGTCACCAACGGCCTGTCCAAGGCTGCGCTCGTACACGAGTATCCTGCGCTGAACAGCTCTACGGGTACTTCCAACAGCACCTTCGTAAGCACGGCCATAGCACGTGTCAACAATGCTAAAATCGACCTATGGGTACTCATCCCCGGTCAAGGTGTGGCCAAGTATACTGCAGTATCCACTTCCGGATCGACTTCAGTGTCCGACATTGCCGATCCCTCTGACCAAATGACTATAGTCCTCGAAGGTCGCACCATTCGCGTGCTCGGCGTCGAAAACGCCAATATCGCGGTGTACACCACCACCGGAGCACTTGTAACCTCGGCCAATGCGGATGCTGTGGATGCAAGCAGCCTCGCAGCCGGCATCTACGTGGTGACTGCTGTCAGTGCTGACGGCCGGCGTGCAGCCGCTCGCGTACTCGTGCGCTAATCCACGACTACACATTCTATTCTCTATATAATGAGACAGGGCGTTTCCGGATATTCTCCGGCGACGCCCTGCTTTTTTGGAAGGGGATATATCTGACTCTTCTTTCTGTCGATCCGGAAGCGAATTTTCGACGCTTGTGTCTGATGTATAGCCGGGGTGGTGTAGGGCTGTGGATAGTCGTGTGGCAAGATGTAAAGTGCGTGTAATGCAGTCAACGTGCTTATATGTAATGTGATATGGATGGTATCTGTGAATTGTTAAAACTAAACAATGTTAAATATTGCAATAAAATTTGCATTAATGAACTTTCGGACGTAACTTTGAGGCGAAAACATGTGGTGGGGTTTGGCTGAAGGATAAGCCTTCGTGCCGGGTCTGCCGTAGTTTTCGGGCTGACGACGTATGGGTCGCGGCGCAATTTTATACTCGGATTTGTTCCCTCGCCCTCAAGTGGACATATTTATGGTTCGGTAGGGCATACTCTTACGGCTCGGGCAAGTGTCCGTACCTGTAAATACCACTCTGAAACTCGATCGCGTCCTCGATGACTTACACACACCTTTCCGCACTTCGGCGGAGAGAAAAACCGTACAAGCCAAGCGATTGTACGAAGACAGACTTCTAAATGTTTAACATCAAACACCTTATTTGATATGATTAAGACGGGATTTAAAGAAAGCCTGATGGAACTTCAGTCCAAGATGCTCAACTTTGCTTACGCACTGACCTCGAATCGCGATGACGCGTATGACCTGATGCAGGACACAACGCTCAAGGCATTGACCAACGAGAAGAAATACGCGAAGAACGTCAACTTCAAGGGCTGGGTGTTCACGATAATGCGTAATATCTTCATAAACGGATACCGACGCAAGACTCGTTCGGGCGTTGTGTCGGATGTCGCAGATGCCCTGGCACGCATAGACTTAGCGCAAGACAGCCCGGGCGAAAGCCCCGAAGATACTTACGGCGTCAACGAAATCACTCAAGCCATCAATAGTTTCCCCGAAGAATACCGACGCCCGTTTGCGATGCATGTCGCCGGGTACAAGTATTCCGAGATAGCCGAAGAAATGGGCTTGCCCTTAGGGACGGTCAAATCGCGTATATACGTGGCGCGCAAAAGATTGCAGGAGCAATTCTCAGACTATATATAGCTTCGGCGGAAGTGCTGACGTGATGCCGTGGTAGGGCCCTTAAAGACTTTGAGGACCTTAGAGACCTTAGGGGCCTTAGGGACTTTAGGAACGGCAGTGCTATGGCAAAGGAGCGGTCAAGCCTCCGGCGTTAGCCCAATTCGACATTCGACATTCGACATTCCACATTTGCATCTGCGCAGTTGCGAAGCAATGCGCAGATGCGCTGTTGCATTGTTGCGTGTTCGCGAAAAAACGCGTAAATTTGCATAAATCCATTACATGACTTATGTCTTTCTACGCACGATACGGCAAACGCGCCATTGACATCGTATGTTCGGTGTTGGCGCTCATTATATTATCCCCGATATTGATATTGGTAGCGGCGATGCTGTTTTTCAGCTACGGTTGCCGCAATCCCTTCTTTCTGCAACGTCGTCCCGGACGCCACGCCAAGATTTTTAAGATAGTGAAATTCAAGACGATGTCCGACCGACGTGGTGCTGACGGTGAATTGCTGCCCGACGAGCAGCGTCTGACGCGCTTGGGACGTTTTGTGCGCTCGACGTCTTTGGACGAGTTGCCCCAACTGGTCAATGTATTGGTGGGAGATATGAGTCTTATAGGACCGAGGCCGCTGTTACCAAAGTATTTGCCGTTGTATTCGGAACGGCAGGCACGTCGCCACGAGGTGCGTCCCGGCATCACGGGTTGGGCGCAGTGCCATGGGCGAAACGCCATATCCTGGGGGCAGAAATTCGAGCTTGATGTATGGTATGTAGACCATATTTCGCTGAAGACCGACTTGTCGATTGTATGGACGACGGCAAAGAAAGTGCTGAAACGTGCCGATATATCGTCGGCCACTTCGGCGACTATGGAGGCCTTCGACGGCCATAACTGACCGGCGTTTAGGGCGTTGCTATGCTTATTGCTGACTGACTCTAAACTCGGCGAGGTTGCTCGGACGGATGTCTATCGGGGCAATCCGGCGTAAAAATCGAGCAATGCCTGCCGCACTTGTGATGCCGACCAGTAGCGCAGCACGTGGTCGCGGCAGTGTGTAGCCATACGTGCGCGTACGCTGCTGTCGCGCAATGTGTCCATAGCTGCTTCCAGAGCCGTGGCATCGCCGGGGGCGACAATGGTGCCGTTGTAGTGATTTTCAATAATTTCGCGCGAACCGTTGATGTCCGTTACGATTGACGGCAGCCCCATAGCTCCGGCTTCCAAGACCACATTCGGGAATCCCTCGCGGTGCGAAGGGAATACAAATGCGTCGGCTCCGACGAGGTAGGGGCGTACATCGGCCTGTTCGCCGAAGGCGCGTATGCCCGGGTGCGAAGCTATAGCGTCGCGAGTGTCCTTGTCCAGCGGGTCGAGGTCGTCCTCGGTGCGTCCTACCAGCCAAAGCCGTGTGCCGTTGTCCTTGGCGTAGACGCTTGTAAATGCCTGCACCAATTC
>CAVEDT010000246.1:0-3341 GCA_963614475.1 Roseburia faecis | reverse complement strand
CAACGAGACCGACGGCAGCAGCGCGCACAGCACCACCGCCACCGTCATTGCCGCGCGTCGCCACAGCCTTGTATGATGGTTCGGTATTCTCATTTTTCTATTAAGATAACGGCCACCGCCGTTTTTTATTGTATACAAGCCGTATCGACTCGCACTCGTCCGCGCCGAAACGCTTTTCCGTACTCCGACATAGGGCCTCTGCGCCGATGTATATTCCGTCTATACCGCCCCGAACCGTCTGAGTTGTGCCATTTCGTAAAACTTACTTGACAAAATGCCGCGCTTTTTGCAGCACAACCAGCGAATACGACAGCCCATACTTGCATATTGTCGGCTCTCAACCGACATTGTAATCTGCTGTGATGCACTATAATAAGGCTCTATTTGTTAAAAAACGACCGACATCAATGGCTTGCAATATTTTTTGGGGAAAAAATTTTGTTTTACAAGAAAAACGTTTTAACTTTGGCGGCAGAAAGAAAAAACGGCAGACACCGGACGAAAAACACGTCGAATGGCCGGGAGCAATCACAAAAAAACGAGACCGCATAATTAGTACAAACAAAAAAGTTTAACAAAACATGAAACAGCTTAACCTTCTAACTACTCTCGCGGTAGCGCTGGCGGCTCTTGCCTCTTGCGGCAACGAGCCGACTATGGAGCTACGCGATGACGGCAGTCCGGGCAAAACCGCACTGCCGCAGACAAAAGACCAAGCACTTGTCGCCAAAGCTGTAAAAGCTCGAGACTTTTTCTATTCGAAAGGCTCGCGCGCATCGGCAGCAGAGGCCACCGTAGGTCATTATATCACCAATAGCAGCCGTTCGGCAACGGACACCGTGCTGTCGGTAGTGAACTTCGCCGACGGGCAAGGCTTCGTAATCCTGACAGACAAGGCTGATAGCCCGGAAATCCTCGCCGTAACCGATGAAGGCACGCTCGATCTCGCCAACATCGACAATCCCTCGCTCAAGCTCTTCGTAGACAATGCTGTCGAAAACCTGCAAGGACGATCCATTGAAATAATCGAGCGTCCGCAAGAGCCCTTGATGTACATAACTGAGAATATATATGACACGATTTTCAATATCGAGCCAATGATAAAGGTGCATTGGGGACAAGAAAGCCCATACAACCGTTACTGTCCGGTAATCAATGGCAAGAGAACTCCGGCCGGCTGTGGCCCGATAGCAGTTGCTCAAGTAATGTCATTCTACCAAAGACCGCAAAGTTATTATTTCAATGAGGTCGGTAGCGATGATCTCATATATCTTAATTGGCCCAAAATCAATAAACATATAAGCTCCGGCGTAGGAGTATTCCCCGCAGTGTGTGGCGATGACGAATACTGCCACGATGCATTGGCGGGACTTGTTAAGCAATTGGGACTTATAATGAACGCTAACTATAGCGTTGATGGCACCAGCGTTTTTATGACCGACATTCAAAGAGCGCTAAGAGTATATGGTTATACGGTCAACTATGTCAATACAGGCGGCGATACAACGAAAGTGTCTTTTGACGGCTCCTCTATCTGGATTCTTGGAGCGGCCACGGAGACCGGTGAAGGTCGTGATGGTGGTGGACACGCTTTTATCGTCGATGGCAGAATGTATATTAAGCGCCATAGCTTAGGCTATATTGTTGACCCCAATGTGATACCACCGGTTATAAAAGAAATTGTGTAGGATAACACATACTATTACGACTACGTGCATATCAACTGGGGTTGGGACGGAACATCCAATGGATATTATTTCAATGGAGTATATGACTCGGATTCGCCCCAAAACCTTGATGTAGCTGATTACGGCTATGGAGGCTACAATTTCACTAAGAGATTTAGCTATATTACGACATCGTTTAATTGAGCACAAAATTAATCAGAATAAAGTATGAACGTCTATAAACTAGCACTATTAAGTGCCGTGGCACTTCTTGCCACGGGATGCTCGTCCGAAGCGAACGAAGAGCAAGACAACGGGCCTAAGTCGCGCATGGAGATGACTGCCGAGGAAGAAGGTGTCTGTGTAACCGAAGTCGAAAAAGCATTCTCCGTGTTTGGCGAATTATACACAGACGCGAACAACCGCGAAAATGTGCTACTATCGCCATTAAGCCTTGACTTATGTCTGGGTATGACAACGAATGCTTTTATTGCCGATGAATGTGCCGAAATTGTACGCAAGCTCGGTGCTTCGTCCGCAACCACACTCAACGAGTTCAATAAGAACCGTCTGAATTATTTCTCGTACAACGGGAAACGGGCAAAAGTGACCTTCGCAAATTCGGTATGGGCAAACTCGCTAACGATGAAGTCCGAGCAAGAATTTGCAACGGCAACAGACGTTATAAAGAAGTTCTATAACGCCGAGTGTCGAGTTATTGATTTTGGATCTAACAATATGAAATCAACAATAAACGACTGGTGTTCAGACAAAACCAACGGTCTCATCCCCGGTTTTTTGAAAGACGCACCATCGACACACGAACGCGCACTTTTTATCAATGTGATGTACTTTGACTGTCAATGGGAAGATCCATTTAACCGTTCAAGGACAAAGACAGAAAGCTTTTATTCGCCGGACGGAAGCCAACGCAGATGCGGCGTGGCAATGATGTCTGACGAGCGATATGTCGCTGCTATCGTTACTGAAGAATATTCTATGTTTGCACTACCGTATGCAGACTGCAACTACTCGGCAGTCTTTGTATTACCCGACAAAAGCAAACGAATTGCAGACATTCTTCCTGCAATTAAGTCGGTTCTTTTGTCTCACGAACTCGACAAAGTCTCGCAAGAAAGATACCGTATCGTCATTCCCAGGTTTAACACTGAATTTTCGAGATACATCACACGATACGTGTCTGACGCCGGCATAGATTTGTCAAACCGCGAACTACTCGGATATGGCCGGCTTTCTCCGGAAATACTGCAAGCGACCCGTGTTATGGTCAATGAAGAGGGAACAAGGATTGCCACCGCAACAGGGACTACCGGTACTATAGCCCCTCGATTAAATATCATCCGGCTTGACCGGCCCTTCCTGATGATCGTCAAGGACAACAACCACGGCAGCATCTTGCTGATGGCCGCCATACAGATGCCTAAGGAGTAAATACCATCCGGCATTTATAACTTGACGATAACGGAAGTACCGCAACAACAATAAAATCACTAACAACACAAAAAAAATTCCTATGAGACAAGCCAAACTTCTAACGACTCTCGCGGTAGCACTGGCAACCCTTGCCTCTTGCGGGAACGAGCCGACTATGGAGCTAAGCGATGACGGCAGTCCGGGTAAAACCGCACTGCCGCAGACAGAAGACCAAGCACT
>CAVEDT010000245.1:0-3350 GCA_963614475.1 Roseburia faecis | reverse complement strand
CAATGCGGAAAGCCTTGTAGGGTAGCGCCGGCAGTCCGGCAAAGGTGGTAGAGGACAGTCCGAGCACAGACACACGGCACGTCCCGATGACAGAGTCGGTGACAGTGCGGTCGATGCGGTTGAGAGCGAGCGAGACGGACATGCCGTCATCCGTCTTGGACATCCGGAAGTCATAAGGGTCGGCATCCGGATTTGCGTTCGGTAGGACAAAGCCTCCCGGTGTGGCCGTCTGTGCATACGCACAGCACACGCCCAAAGCCACTGCCGTCAGAAGCGCTTTCATTCGGTTGTTGGTTTTGTTCATTGTGTTTGGGTAATAGTGGTTGGTATTAATCTCTCCTATCTAAGATGTTTGAGCCAAACAGCAAACGGGACGGAGAGTTATTCGCTGCAAATTTAAGCAACAATCGCCCGAAATGCAAATATTTTATAAAATAATTTCGCATGGGCGGTCGGTTATTTGTGAAAGGTGGGGCGGATGAGTTCAGAGGGATGGGAGATGCGAACATAGTCAGGAAGATAGGCGTTGTAATAATAGTGGCACGAATGCGGCAGCGGCAGGCAATGCGCGATGCCGATGTTTCGGTGTAACGAAAGACTTATGGCAATGAAAACAAACGGAAAATATGGGGCAGAAATATAATTTGAAACAAAGTAGAGCCAAAGCTTCGCGCAATGGCCAATCCGGGTTGCGTTTTGCGGTCTGTGTGGCTGTGCTCATAGGGTTGCTGATATTGTGGGCGACTTTTGCGAGTGCTGAGACACCTCACGGCGTATTCGGACGGTAGCGTTGCGCGGTATTGGTATGGTCGAAGATGTCAGAATAGAGGGCTCCTACGGTAATCGGCCGTTAAGATGCAGCTCCATTTTGTATATAAACACCAAAGACATTCTGTCGGAGTGGACAGAATGTCTTTGAAGTCTTGGTTGTGTCGTAAGAGTGAGGGTCTTAAGCTTTCTTGACGCGACGCTCTTTGATGCGAGCCTTTTTGCCGGTGAGACCACGCAGGTAGTACAGTTTGGCGCGGCGAACTTTGCCATACTTGTTGACTACGATGGAGTCGATGAACGGCGACTCGATGGGGAAGATACGCTCTACGCCGATGTTGTCGGACATTTTGCGTACGGTGAAGCGCTTCTTAGCGCCTTCGCCCGAGATTTTGATAACCACACCGCGGTATTGCTGGATACGTTCCTTGTTACCTTCTTTGATGCGGTAAGCCACGGTGATGGTATCGCCGGGGCCGAATTCGGGATGTTGCTTGCCACTGGCAAAAGCCTCTTCGGCAATCTTGATTAAATCCATTTTAGTTTTCTGAAAATTAAAATGTTAGCACTGACGCAACATTCGCGGGCAACCATGTCCCGCCAGCGGTTACGCATATCGGTTGCAAAGTTACGACTTTTTCTGTTTACGCACAAATGTTTTTTTGCTGACAATGTGCAATTTGACTTACGATGCGATATTTTGTCCGATAAGGCGAATAAGGTGTGGGCCGATTTTGACGGCTTTGGGTTTTTGTTTACCTTTGCAAATAGATAAAGGCGTGTGCGTGTGTCCGCGAAAGGAGAACACTATGCTGCGCCGGATTGTTGAGCATACATGAAGCCAAATACGGCATTGCCGACCGATACAGATACAAGGCCGTCGCCCGTGCTCGCTCGAAGCAAGGCACGTACGGTGGGGAAGGTGACGCTATGGGTACTGATGTCCATGGTGTTGCTGCTCGTGGGTATTGTCGTAGGCGTATATTCGGTATGGTGGCAGCGCGATGCGCTGCGTGCCGCCGTCACCGCCATCAATAGTAAGCCCGGAGTGCACCTTGAGGTGGGCGAAGCGCGGCTTATATTCCCCCTTGGGGTCAAAGTGCGCGATATGTCGCTGGTGCAAAACGGTGACACTATGATTTGTCTCGGTGCGGCGGATGCAGACGTGCGACTTCGGCCTTTGCTTGACGGGCGCGTCAACGTGAACGAAGCATTGCTTTCGCAGGCTATGTATCGTATGGGGTCGCGAGATAGTGCGACGTGCATAGTCCTTAGAGCCGAGCGCATAGACGCCGCGCCGCTGTCCGTGACCTTGGGCGACACTATGCGTATCCGCCTTGAGCGCGGAGCCTTGGCCGGGGCCTTGGTGGATATGTACATCAATCCTGTGGATACGGCTGCACCCAAGCCGCCGTCCGAGCCTTCGCCTCTGCTCATAGAGGTGGGACATTTGGCTCTGTCTAATTTTGCCTATCGTATGAATATGCTTCCGGCAATAGACACCTTGCAGACGGTGATAAACCGCGGAATGATTTCGGACGTACGCATAGACATAGCCGGACAAACTATAGAAGTCGGAGACTTCGGCGGCAGCGGCCTCGATGTGGCATATATAGCGCCCGATCAGGCCACGGTGGAGCGCTTGGCCGACCTTCCGGCAAAAATAGATACCGTGACTGCGCCCTCTGCGCCGTGGACGGTGAGAGTCGACGGAATACATTTTGACAAAAGCAAGGCACTGTATACCACGCGCGGGCTTCGGCCCCAACCCGGCCTTGACTTCGGGTATATTGAGGTGGATTCGATGAGTCTTGATGTCGTCGGATTTTACAATAGAGCCTCCGAGGTGCGCGTCCCGTTGTGTATCAGCGGACGCGAGCGCTCGGGCATAACGCTGCATACCGATGGAACTTTGGCCATAGACAGCGCCGCCCTGCGGCTGCAGCATTTTGACCTAAAGACTTCGGGCGGAACATCAATGGACTTTGACGCCATGCTCGGCACCGGCACCGAACCGGCAGACATAAGCGTGAATATTGCCCCTTCCGAGGTGGCGGTCAGCGATTTGGCCCGGATGTTTCCGGACTTTGACGAGTATCTGCGTCCTTTGCGTGCCGGTACGCGTATCGCTTTGGCCGCCAGCGTTACCGGAAGTATGAACGACCCCGATATCGGTCATCTGTCCCTGCACGTGCCCGGAGCGTTGAGACTTGACGGCGGCGGCCGACTGCACGATGTACTGACGCCCGAGCGCATGACAGGCAGCATCGACCTTGCCGGAAAGCTTGGAGATATAGACCCGTGGCTACGCCTCGTGATGGGTCCCGATGCGGGAGTGCGTATCCCGCCTATGGATGTCGAGGCCGGCATCGATTTCGGCAACGGCGCATACAGCGGCGATGTGCAAGTCTCCACCGCTGCCGGTCAGCTGGCCCTTGACGGCAGTTTCAACGGTCGCGGCAACGTATACGACATACAGCTGGACGCCCACCGTTTTCCGATACAAGCCTTTATGCCGTCGTTGGGCATTTCGGATGTTACGGTCGGTATCAATGCCAAGGGTCGCGGCTTGGATATAATGT
>CAVEDT010000244.1:0-3351 GCA_963614475.1 Roseburia faecis | reverse complement strand
AGGTAAAACATATACCGTCACAGAGATAACCGGCATGCCTTTCAAAGCTAATCCAAACATCACATCCGTACAACTGCCATCGGGGCTTAAAAAGCTTGTGGGCCGTACTTTTGAGGAATGTACAAACCTCGAAAAGATCACCGGCGGTCCGGAGTCTCTGGAATGGATAGATGCATACACCTTCGATGATACAAAGTGGCTGAAAAACCAGCCTGATGGTTTTGTCGTATTCAAGAAGTGGGTGTTGGCGTACCACGGCTCATACAATGGCGAAACCTTCGCTATTCCTAATGGTGTCATCGGCGTTGTGAAAAACTCGTTTCAAACAAACAGAAGCAGCATCACGCCCAAGAAACTCTTTATCCCGGCATCAGTCAAATACTATTCTCACATGGACGTGACGTATCTCAGCACACTTGAGCGAATCGAAGTAGACGTGGCCAATGCGACATATTTCAACGATGCCGCGGGTGCACTCTATGCTTATGACTATGAGTATCTCCGCGATGGTTCTTACGTAACCGGACAAGCTCTTGTCGGGATTCCTTCCATGATCAAAGCAGACATCTTTAATGTTCACTTCGGAACAAAATATCTCGAAAGCTTTTCGGGCAGTGTCACCGGCATCGAACAATTCAATGTCCCGGAAGGAGTAGAAGTCTTGTCCATGAACGTGTTCAGAGACGCGTCCCCCAAAAATATCGACCTGCCTTCGACAATTATAGACCTGGACTTCGGTCTATATTCAACAGGCAATACCGATAAAGTTGTTATACGCGCTACGACAATGCCAAAGTATGACAGACTGCTGTTCAAAAATAGTTGGAATACGACTCTTTATGTCCCTGACACGATGGTGGATGCATACAAGGCTGTGCCGACTTTTACGGAATACCTCAAGGATATCCTGCCGCTATCTCAGTATGAAGGTGTGGAAGATGTAACAATCTCCGACAACGCTACGGTAAAGGCAATCTATGGCGTAGACGGATCTGTACGCAACAGCCTGCAACCCGGACTCAACATCGTACAATACAGCGATGGTACAGCACGCAAGGTGTTACATCGCAATTGATTGACCCTTAAATAATCATATATATCCTCCGCCGTAAGGTTGACAGACCATACGGCGGAGGTCTGTATATACGCCGGGATGTATGCGGTGTTTATGGCTTATGCAGCGTTTATTGAGAATGATTTGTACACCCCGAAAAAAAACGTTAACTTTACAGCGAGAGATGTGCCGCGTCCATTGCGTGGCTTCAAAAAAATCAGATAAACACACATTATGTATATACTCAATACCACATTTCATGTAGACAATACAGTGCGTCAGGACTTTTTGGACTGGGCACGTAAAGTATATATACCTGCTGCCATAGGTACAGGACTGTTTGGCAAGGCTCGCCTGCTGCGTGTGCTCACAAATTCCGATCCCGAAGGAGTGAGCTTTGCATTGCAGATGGACTGCGAAAGCATCAGCGAGGCACGACGCTGGCACGACGAGACCGCCACGCTGTTGCGCGATGACATGTTTCAGCGTTGGGGCGACAAGGTCCTATTCTTCACCACATATCTCAAAGATGCCGAATGAGTGAAGACGCTCCGGAGACCGTTCGCCAATACGATCGCGTAATCATAGGCATAGATCCCGGTACGAATGTCATGGGCTATGGCATCCTCGGCGTGCGAGCTAAAAAGCCCGCGTTAGTTGCGATGGGTGTTATCAAATTGAGCCGTTTCGAAGACCACTACATGCGTCTGCACCGCATATACGACCGTGTTTTGGGCCTTGTCGAACAATACCTGCCCGATGAAATGGCTATTGAGGCTCCATTCTTTGGAAAGAATGTCCAAAGTATGCTCAAGCTGGGACGTGCGCAGGGTGTGGCTATAGCCGCGGCCTTGGCTCGTGCCGTCCCCATCACCGAGTATGAGCCGCGAAAAATCAAACAGGCCATTACCGGCAACGGTGCCGCCTCAAAAGAGCAGGTGCGCGAAATGCTACGCCGTATGCTCAATATCTCGGATTCGGATTTGGATATCGAATTGGACGCCACCGATGCACTGGGTGCAGCTCTTTGCCATTTTTACGAGTCATCCAAACCCGTTGCGACCAAGTCTTATTCGTCCTGGAAAGACTTCATAGCCAAGAACCCGGATCGTGTCAAATAAGGCACCCCGACGTCAGAGACAATCCATATACGAAGACAAGCCGATGCGACTTCCATCTCATCGGCCTGTCTTGTTTTTAAGATAAGTGCCGCCACGCTACTTCACTGAATATGCAGCCGGCTTCTCGTTTACAATTTACTTGAAAAATAGGCACGCATCGCCGTAGCTCAAAAAACGATAGTCGTGAGCCAAGGCATATTCGTATACTTCACGCCAAAGAGGATCGCCAATCATAGCCGAGACAAGGAGCAGTAATGTCGAACCCGGTTGATGGAAATTGGTCACCATTCCATCAACCATCATATACTTATAAGATGGCGCAATCATTAGTCGTGTATGTGCAGTCAAGTGTTCAAGGCTATTGGCATCGAGATACTCGAAAACGTTGCGCATAGCCTCGGCGCGTGTCAACCGCGGATGATCTTCCGAATAGGCATACCATTGCGGCACCACGCCGTCCCAACGGCCTTGACTGATAAGGCATCCGCAATGATAGAGACTTTCGAGCGTGCGTACACTGGTAGTGCCCACGGCAATAAGAGGACGTTCGGGCGCTAAATCAGCTAAGCGTCGTATCAGGTCGCGTTCGACCACCACGGCTTCGCTGTGCATTTCATGCTCACCTATGCACTCGCTCTTGACCGGGCGAAAGGTACCGGCTCCCACATGCAATGTCACTTCGGCTCGTTCAATACCTTTGGCATCCAATGCAGCAAGCACTTCGGGCGTAAAATGCAGTCCGGCCGTAGGAGCAGCCACCGACCCGTCTATGCGCGAAAACACCGTTTGATAATCTGTACGGTCGCTTTGTTCGCTGGCACGATTGAGATATGGCGGTATGGGAATCTCGCCTGCTGCATCAATGACTCGAGCAAACGAAGCATCCGAGTTCCAACTCAGACGTACCAGCGACTCTCCGCCGGGGAGTGTCTCGAGCCGTTCGGCTGTCAGGCATAAGTCTTGACCATCGATGTTTATGAGGCCATGTAGAGCTGTATCCGCATTCCATCGTTTCGAATTGCCGACCAGGCACTTCCATACCACCGGCCCGCTTCCGCCGAAACAGGTTTCATAGTCCGCCGGACTTACCGGCTCGAGGCAAAATACCTCGATGAGTGCGCCAGTAGCCTTACGAAAACGCAGCCTTGCATTGATGACCCGTGTATTGTTGTATAC
>CAVEDT010000243.1:0-3362 GCA_963614475.1 Roseburia faecis | reverse complement strand
GGCGAAGATGGCGCACCCGGTGCCGTATTGGCCTCCACATCCGTCAAGGCAGGCGACCTCAAGTATAGCGAAACAGACTACCTGGCCACCATCTTCCACTTCGACAACACCATCAAGTTGCAGAAGGGTACCGAATTCTTCGTTACCGTAGGCCCGTTCCCCAACGGTTCGCTTGAAACTTCGCCTTACACCACGGACGATATCGCCATATTCTGTCACCGTCGCGCGGCAGGAGAGAAGAATACTGCATGGCACTATCTGGCCGTATATGACTCGGATAATAAACCTACCGGCGAATACAAATGGTATGCAAATACCGAAGATCCGTTGTCTATGGCTATTTCGCCCGTCATCGATTACGAAAAATATGACGCGGTACAAGACATACGCTACGACGAAGCCGGCGCCGAAGCCACACTCGTTGGCATATACACCATCGAAGGCATACGCGTGACCAAGACCACGCCCGGAAACATCTACATCTACAAGTATTCTGACGGCACCGGACGCAAAGTCCTCGTCAAGTAACGTACTGAGTTAACATTAAGGAAAGAAGAGGCATTATCCCTTTCGAGGGTGGTGCCTCTTCTTTTTCTCTTGTTATGCTCGCTTGCCGTATGATTTCTTTTGATTGTTGTGTAAGATTCAATATGTTGATTTTTAGGAAGAAAACTTCGCTTAATGATTTTTTAACGCTCGGCAACGATGCCACGTTGCGCAAAAGCATTAATTTTAAGCGACTTTGCAGCACCGACGCAGGTAACAATGCATACCTGTTCCACGGCCGAGGAAGTACGAACGACAAATAGAATATTCCAACATAACATTCACATTATGAGACTTTACGTTAAATCTTTGGCTGCCGTTGCCGTGGCGGTATTGACCGCTTTCGGAGCTTCGGCATACCGCTATGAGTACAAGACGGTACCCAACGACCCGGCCAAGACGCTTATGTACACGCTGCCTAATGGCTTGCGCCTGTACATGTCCGTCAATAAAGACGAGCCGCGTATCCAGACCTATATTCCCGTGCGCGTAGGCGGCAAAAACGACCCCGCCGAGACCACCGGTTTGGCACACTACTTCGAGCACCTGATGTTCAAGGGCACGCCCAACTTCGGCACCTCGGACTACAAAGCTGAGAAACCTCTGCTGGACCAAATCGAGAACCTTTTTGAAGTCTATCGTCAGACCACAGACAGCGCCCAACGTGCCGCCATCTATCATCAGATAGACTCGATAAGCTACAAAGCCTCGCTTATCGCCATCCCCAACGAGTACGACAAGCTGATGTCAACCATCGGCGCCAAAGGCACTAATGCGTACACATCTCAGGACGTCACCTGCTACGTAGAAGATATACCGTCCAATCAGATAGACAACTGGGCACGTATCCAGGCCGACCGCTTTATTCAGCCCGTGCTCCGCGGCTTCCATACCGAGTTGGAGACCATCTACGAGGAAAAGAATATGTCCCTCACCGATGACAGCCGCAAGGCCTTGGAAGCCATGTTCTCGGCCATATACCCGCATCATCCCTACGGCACTCAGACCGTATTGGGCACGCAGGAACATCTCAAGAACCCCTCGATAACCAACGTCAAGAAGTATCATGACGTATGGTATGTACCCAATAATATGGCCGTAGTCGCTGTCGGTGACTTTGACCCGGACAATTTTGTGGACATCATCACCAAATACTTCGGTGCGATGAAACCCAATGAGTCGCTGCCGACACTGACCGTGACTCCCGAAACGCCCATCACCACACCTATAGTCAGGGAAGTCAAGGGTCTTGAAGCCGAAAGTATATATCTGGCATGGCGTCTGCCCGCAGCCAAGGACAAGGACATGATGATACTCAACGTCTTGGCCGAAGTGCTGCAAAACGGCAAATCGGGTCTCGTCGATCGCGACATCACTCAACGTCAGGCTGCACTCGGCGCCGGCATCTTCCTGTATACCTTGGCCGACCAAAGCGTGCTTATCGGCATAGGCCAACCCAAGGAAGGTCAGACTTTGGACGATGTGCGCACACTGCTGGTGGACGAAATCGCCAAGCTGTGCAAAGGTGATTTTGACGCCGAATTAATCAAGGCCGTAGTCAACAACTACAAGCTGGCCTTACAAAATCAGCTCGAAGAGCGCGAATCCCATGCGGATATGTACGTAGACGCTTTTGTCAACGGTGAAGACTGGGCCGATGTCGTCAGTGACATCGAAAGCCTCGACAAAATCACTAAGGAAGACATTGTACGAGTAGCCAATCGCTACCTCGGAACGTCCAATTACGTAGCCGTATACAAACGTCAGGGCAACGATGACAGCGTCCTCAAGATAGCCAAACCGCCCATCACGCCCATCGCCACTAACCGCGATGCAGCCAGCGACTTCCTTCGCGAAGTGCAGGCTTCGGTGGTTGCTCCCATCGAGCCTCGTTTTGTCGACTTCAAAAAAGACCTCACCCTGGCCAAGACCAAGAAGGGTGGCCTCGAAGTGATGTACAGCCAAAACAAGACCAACGACATCTTTACCCTTACTTTTGTCTACGAGTACGGTACATATGCAGACAAAGCCCTGGCACGTGCCGCTTCCTACCTGGGATTGCTCGGCACCAAGGACCGCACCGTTGCCCAAATCAAGAACGACTTCTACAGCCTGGCATGCTCGTACAGCATATATCCCACCGACCGCCGCACCTACGTCACTCTGTCCGGTCTGAGCGAAAATATGGACAAAGCCCTGCGTCTGTACGAGAACCTCGTGGCCGAGGCCGTTTCCGATACCGCCGTTTGGAATACCCTTGTGGAGCGCTCCATCAAGGGCATGAACGACGATAAAACCGACCAGCGCACCAATTTCAGCCGCCTGAGTACATACGCAGCTTATGCCGGCAAGGATGCCAATCCGTACTTTGCGACACTATATACCCCCGAGCAGTTGCGTGCCCTCAATCCCGAGGATGTATTGGCCAGCCTTCGCGCCCTGTCCACGCACAAACATCGTATCATATACTATGGTCCCAAGACTTTGAAACAGGCTTTGGCTTCGATTAACAGCTGCCACAGTATACCGTCGCATTTTGCCGAAATTCCCGCATCGCCCGAATATAACATGCCCGTACCCACCGAGACCACGATATACATTGCACCTTACGATGCCAAGCAGGTGTATATGTCTATGGTCAGCAACCGAGGCGAAATGTACGACCCGGCACGTCAGCCCATTAATACGGTGTACAACGAGTACTTCGGCGGTGGAATGAATTCCATAGTATTCCAGGAAATGCGCGAAAGCCGCTCGCTGGCTTACACCGCCTCGGCATATATGGCCACGCCCGGCCGTGCAGAACGTCCCTACAC
>CAVEDT010000242.1:2114-3374 GCA_963614475.1 Roseburia faecis | reverse complement strand
GGATTATATTATGTAAACCGGGTTATAGGAAAAATGGGGTGGCGTATTAGCGTGACTAGTTCTAAGGGCATAGGCACAACATTCACCATCTACTTCTCAAAATATAATTACAAATAGACATGCATAGAGACAAAATACTTGTAGTCGATGACGATGAGAATATGGTATATATCATCAAGGACGCACTACAACACGAAGGATACGAAGTTTGTACCGCCGGCGATGGCGAAACCGGAATTCAACTTGTTTCCATAAAACATCCCGACCTTGTAATCGCAGACGTAATGATGCCGGGTATAGACGGATTCACAATGCTTGAATCTATCCGACGCATCGGATACAATATGCCCGTATTGATGCTTACAGCACGTACAGACACCGAAGATTTACTAATAGGATATGAAAAAGGAGCCAACGATTATGTCCGCAAGCCCTTTGTCCTTGCCGAATTGATGGCTCGTGTACGAGCTCATCTGCGCTTCCGCAAGATGGACAATACAAATATGAAGTACTCCGTCGGAGATTGTGATTTGGATATCAAGCGAAACAAACTCACAATTGGAGATAAGGAAACCGTACTCACGTATACCGAGACAATTGTACTGAGCGAGCTGATGTCCCATCCGGGATGTATCATCGAAAACCGCAACATATCATCGCTCATTTGGGGTTCGACGGACTACAGTCACGTCAACCGCCTGCACGGATTTATCCACAAAATCAGAAGACATCTGGCTCAGTCGAATTCAATAGATATAATCAACATTCGCGGCGTTGGTTACAAACTGGTTATAGACGAAAAGAAACAATCCGACGCCAAGGATTCGCTCCAATAATAATTAAGCATAGCACAGACACATACGCAGTCTCTAAAAGAGGACATATAGCACCTGTTATACGCCGATATACTCACCGAATAAAGTGCTTTTAGCCCACAAGTCCGACTTGTGTCCGACTTGTGTCGGCACTTTTCGGTTTATATATTGGCTTTTTCGGCCGAAATTTAGTAATTTTGCGATTGATTTAGACAAAAAAAACGACTATAAAACATATAATTAGACAATTCAAATGAGCATCAACAACCTGCCCCCTAAATATAATCCCGAAGCCGTAGAAGGCAAGTGGTACGAATACTGGATGCAGCACAACATGTTCCACAGCGTACCTGACGGACGCGAGCCCTACTCCATCGTCATTCCGCCGCCCAATGTCACCGGCGTTCTCCACATGGGGCACATGCTCAACAACACTATACAGGAT
>CAVEDT010000242.1:0-2104 GCA_963614475.1 Roseburia faecis | reverse complement strand
CTGGTGCGCCGTGCTCGCATCCAAGGCAAAAATACCATTTGGGTACCCGGCACCGACCACGCCTCCATTGCCACCGAAACAAAGGTTATCGCCAAACTGGCCAAAGAAGGTATCAAGAAAAGCGACCTTACACGTGAAGAGTTCCTCAAACACGTCTGGGATTGGACTGAAACTCATGGGGGCATCATTCTCAAGCAACTACGCCGCCTCGGCGCCTCGTGCGACTGGGAACGTACAGCCTTCACTATGGATGCTCCGCGCTCCGAAGCTGTCACTAAAGTTTTCGTCGATCTATATAATAAAGGGCTGCTATATCGTGGCTTACACATGGTCAACTGGGATCCGGTGAACCTTACGGCCATCTCCGATGACGAAGTAAACTACGTACAAGAACACAGCCACCTATTCTATTTGCGCTATTACCTCGCGGATGATTGCGAGATTACACCTACCGAAGGCCAAGTGGTGCACACCGACGAAAACGGACGTCACTACGCATTGGTGGCCACGACTCGTCCCGAGACAATAATGGGCGATACGGCAATGTGCATCAACCCCAAGGATCCCAAAAACACCTGGCTACGCGGACATCGCGTAATCGTACCTCTGGTAGGCCGCGAAATCCCCGTAATCGAGGACCGATACGTAGACATCGAATTCGGTACGGGATGCCTCAAAGTCACGCCTGCGCATGACAAAAACGACTATATGTTGGGCAAGACACACAATCTCGAGTCTATAGACATATTCAACGATGACGCCACCATTGCGGCTACTGCCGGAATGTACGTCGGCATGGATCGCTTTGAGTGTCGTAAGGCTATCGCCGAGGACCTCAAAAAAGCCGGGCTGCTTGAACGTGTCGAAGACTACACCAACAACGTAGGATACAGCGAGCGCACCAAGGTGGCAATAGAACCGCGACTGTCTCTGCAATGGTTTGTTTCAATGAAACACTTCGCCGAAATTGCAACACCGCCCGTAATGGATGACATCATCCGCTTCGTCCCCGAAAAATACAAGAACACCTACCGCGCATGGATGGACGGCATCAAGGATTGGTGCATAAGTCGCCAATTATGGTGGGGCCACCGCATCCCGGCATGGTATTACGAAGGCACAGACGGCGAAACGCATATAGCCGTGGCCGTCAACGAGGAAGAGGCGCTCCAAATCGCACGCAAAGACTCGGGCAACGACGCATTGCAACTTTCGAATCTTAAACGTGACCCGGATGCCCTTGACACGTGGTTCTCCTCGTGGCTGTGGCCTATCACTCTTTTTGACGGCATCAACAACCCCGGCAACGAAGAAATCAAATACTATTACCCGACAGCAACACTCGTGACCGGACCGGATATCATATTCTTCTGGGTGGCACGAATGATTATGGCCGGATACGAATACATTGGTACATACCCGTTCCGCAACGTCTACTTCACCGGCATCGTACGCGACAATTTGGGTCGCAAGATGTCCAAGAGCCTCGGCAACTCACCCGACCCCATCGAACTTATGGATAAATACGGCGCCGATGGCGTACGTATGGGTATGCTTTTGGCCGCACCCGCCGGCAACGACATTCTCTTTGACGAACACCTCTGCGAACAAGGCCGTAACTTCTGCAACAAATTGTGGAATGCCTTCCGTCTGCTCAGCGGATGGCAGGTAGACGATACACTCAAGCCTACCGAGGTATCCGAGAAGGCCAATCTTTGGTTTAAGGCACGCCTGTCACAGACCATTGAACAAGTGGACGACCTCTTCGAAAAATTCCGTCTCAACGAAGCTCTTATGGCCATATACCGTCTTGTCCGCGATGATTATTCATCGTGGTATCTTGAGATGATAAAACCGGAATACGGCAAACCTATCGACAGCGCGACTTACGAAAACGCAATCGAATACATGGACGCACTACTGCGTCTGCTGCATCCTTTCATGCCCTTCATCACCGAAGAACTTTGGCAGAACCTTCGCCAACGTCGCCCCGGCGAATCGGTAATGTATGCTGCAGCGCCCAAAGCTACAGAATACTCTCCGGCACTCATTGACGCTATGGCCGTGGCTCAAGAGATCATCACCGCCGTGCGCGGAGCACGCG
>CAVEDT010000241.1:0-3384 GCA_963614475.1 Roseburia faecis | reverse complement strand
GATTCCATCGACCACAAAGGTCGTCCCATCTGGTACATCAGCGGCTCGCCCCTGAGCGGATGCAATGCATGCAGTTCGGTAGACCGCAAGGGAAAGACTCATCGAGCCAAACTCAACGGTCGATTCTCTGATGTATGGGGGCCTTTTACAGAAGTCAATACCCGCTATGATGAAGCTAAGAGCCGTTTCTTGGCCTATTCTCTTGAAGAGGTCGTAGCTCTTCTGAAAGAGGAAACAGACGAGGTACAATTGTTCAAGACGCATCTTCGACTCGAATATATGAGATTTCGCAAGGAGGTAGATTCTCTTAAGGCCCGACTCCGTTCAGCCCAAGAGCAGACGATGAAATATCAAGATCGTCTACGAAGGATGTTGTTTGAATCAAAGCGCGAAGAAGCCACAGCTTATTACGAGAAATGGCAAAACCTTAGAACCGTTGCCAAATTGCGCTACGAACATTTTATTGAACGCAGACTCGAGCTTCGTAAGCAGCTCCGCGCCGGCGAAATCACCGATAAGGAGTATCAGCAGACACTCAAGCCTATCAGAAAAGCAAAGGAGGATGCCGACTATGCCGTATGGGATTTTGCACATACGGGACTCTCCGGGGTGTTTGGCAGCGATGCATCTCTCTTTTCGGTTGAAGTACTCGACCAAATCATCAAAAACGGCTGATAATGAGCCTTAATAATGTAGTTCTGAACATACCCCATTCCTCGGCATTCGGATTCAATGCCGAGGAATGGAGCGACCCCGAAAAAATCACGCAACACATGCGTGAATGGACCGACTGGCACGCCGAAAAACTCTTTAAGCCCCTACAGATGACTGAGTACATTCACTCCTGCGTATTCTCTTTTTCTCGGTTCCATGTCGATGTCGAAAGACTCGTCAACGATCCGACGGAAGCCATAGGACAAGGGATTATCTATAGGCGCTTTGGAGAAGCACACCGTCAACTTCCTGCCGTGGAAGAGGCCCGACGGACGGATATCTACCACCGGTACCTCGATGGCTTCAAGCCGCTGATAGTAGACAATACCATAATTGTCGATTGCCACTCATTTCCCGGGCGATTGGCTCCTGATGTAGATTTTTGCATCGGATTCAACGAAGACGAGAGCAAGCCTGACGACAAAATAATAAACGGCATTACGCACTTAATCAGAATGTATGGATATCGGACCGCCGTCAATTATCCATTCTCCAATTCAATCACACCGGTCAAGCCTTTAACCTACAAATCCATTATGATTGAGGTGAATAAGCGAACGTATATGAATGAGAACACCCTCGCCCCGACCATAAGAGTACGACATGTAGCACTTGTGATAAACCACATTCTCTGCGGACTTGTCGTCGGACAATTCCGTTAAACGGCATTTGAGCTAAAGATTTTTATTGCATTGAAAATTAGGCGAAGAAAATTTTGGTCGGGTGGACAAAAAGTCGTACCTTTGTGGGCAATTTCGCTCAAGGGCACAGCAAGATGTCGCAGAGTCGGCACGCCCCCGCGGTTAATCTATTAATATACAGATCAAAACTAAATGTACGCTATCGTAGAAATTCAGGGACAGCAGTTCAAGGCAGAAGCCGGCAAGTTCCTCTACGTTCACTTCCTCGGCACAGACGTCAAAGAAGGTGACAGCATCGATTTTGACAAGGTGCTGCTTATCGACGCCGACGGTGACGTGAAAGTTGGTGCTCCCACAGTCGAAGGAGCAAAAGTAGTATGCGAAGTGGCCGAGCCCCTCGTAAAGGGCGAAAAGGTCCTCGTGTTCAAGAAAAAACGTCGCAAAGGCTATCGCGTAAAGAACGGTCATCGCCAGTACTTCACCAAGGTAGTTATCAAAGACGTAGTCGCTTAATCAAATTTAAAATTTCACAGACACATGGCACATAAAAAAGGTGTCGGCAGTTCGAAGAACGGCCGTGAATCAGAAAGCAAGCGTCTCGGCGTGAAAATATTTGGCGGCCAGGTATGCAAGGCCGGTAACATCCTCAAACGCCAGCGCGGTACCGTGCACCATCCCGGCAAAAATGTCGGCCTAGGTCGCGACCACACAATCTACGCACTCATCGACGGCACAGTGGTATTCACCACCGGTAAGGAAGGCCGTCGTTACATCAACGTTGAACCCCTGCCCGAAGCATAAGGGCCGGAGTCAGCACTAACCTCTTAGGGCAAGAGGATGCAACCGAAGGTTGTGTCCTCTTGCTTTTTTTATGCTAATTTCGGCTGTGTAGAGTCGGCCGATTGCGGATAATTTGCTACCTTTGTACCTATGTTTTGCGGCGCTTTAAGACCGCGTTTTAGCATCGAAATACTACCTCTAAAATATAGTCGCGCGGATATGAATCTGAGTCTTGACATATCTCTCCCTGTAATATTGTTAATAGCCGCTGTCGCAGTGCTTTACGCTCTGCTGTGGCCGGTGTATCTATGGCGTATACGCCGGGTGACCCATGCCGTAAGTATGGCAAATGCCAATGAGGCTTCGGAGGCAGACTCTTACGAAGGTTTTCTGCCGGCTGTTTCGGTAGTGATATACAGTTCGGGCGGCGAGAATAGTCTGCGCCGAGTATTACAGCAGGTGATCGGTCAAGACTATCCATCGCCCTTTGAAGTAATCGTGGTTACGGACGGACAGTCGCCCGAGTGCAGCGCCGTAGTGGGCGAGTTCCGTCGCATATATTCCAATGTATATATGACATACACACCGGACGATGCCCGCAATGTCAGCCGCAAGAAACTGGCATTGACGCTCGGCATGAAGGCCGCGCGATATGACGTTGTGGTGCATACAACGGCTGCCGTATCTATAGACAGCGATCGTTGGCTCTACGAAATGGCTCGACCTTTCGGCCTCGGAGCCACCGTTGCAATCGGCTATGCGTATGTCCCTTCGGAGAATGATGATAAGGCCGGACGTCGCCGCCGAATGTTCAATGCCAAGGCGGACGCTGTCACGTGGTTGTCTGCTGCCGTTGCCGGGAAGCCATATCGTGGCACCGAATACAATTTGGCGTATTTGCGACAGGCCTTTTTTGACAATAAAGGATTTTCGCACTCGCTGAATTTGCACACCGGGGACGATGATTTGCTTGTCTATGAATTGGCTTCGCAGAACCCCGAGAAAGTGGCCGTGGTGCTGGCTGATGACTCGATGCCCTCGATAGTCGGGGTTGACCCATGCCGCTTTTATCGTCGGCAGCGTCGATGCCACCAATTTACCGGAGCAAATTTGCCTAAGTGTTCGCGCCATCTGATGGCTACAGGAGCCTGGATGCGTATTACATCTACAGCCTTGGCTGTTGCCGCGGTGATACTCAGTGGCTTCAATGTATACGTAAGTGCTGTTGCCTTAATCTTGATAATTGCTC
>CAVEDT010000240.1:0-3412 GCA_963614475.1 Roseburia faecis | reverse complement strand
CAGAAACAATCATGGGAAAGATTATTGGTATAGACCTCGGCACCACTAACTCGTGTGTAGCCGTTCTCGAAGGCAAAGACCCCGTAGTGATACCTAACAGCGAAGGTCGCAACACAACTCCTTCGGTGGTAGCATTCGTCGACGGAGGCGAGCGCAAAGTGGGTGACCCCGCAAAGCGCCAAGCTATCACCAACCCCAAACGCACAATCTACTCTATCAAGCGCTTTATGGGCGAGACCTATGACAAAGTGCAGAAAGAGATTGAGCGCGTGCCCTACAAAGTGGTTCGCGGCGACAACAACACGCCCCGAATCGATATAGACGGACGCCAATATACGCCACAGGAAATCTCGGCAATGATTCTTCAGAAGATGAAGAAAACCGCCGAAGACTACCTCGGACAAAGCGTCACCGAAGCAGTCATCACCGTACCTGCCTACTTCAACGACAGCCAGCGTCAGGCCACCAAGGAAGCCGGCGAAATCGCAGGCCTTACCGTAAAACGTATCGTCAACGAGCCTACCGCCGCAGCACTTGCATACGGTCTTGACAAAGCCAAGAACGATCAGAAGATCGCAGTATTCGACCTCGGTGGCGGTACATTCGATATCTCCATCCTCGAATTGGGTGACGGTGTATTCGAAGTTAAGTCCACCAACGGCGACACCCACCTGGGCGGCGATGACTTTGACCACGTAATCATCGATTGGCTTGCCGACGAATTCCAGAAAGACGAAGGCGTAGACCTGCGTCAGGATCCTATGGCACTGCAGCGCTTGAAAGAAGCTGCCGAAAAGGCCAAAATCGAATTGTCCAGCACCACAAGCACCGAAATCAACCTGCCGTACATCATGCCCGTCAACGGAGTGCCCAAACACCTCGTTAAGACACTGACACGTGCCAAATTCGAGCAACTGGCCGACAGCCTGATCAACGCCACCCTCGGCCCCTGCCGTCAAGCCCTCCAAGATGCCGGGCTGACAGCCAACGACATTGACGAAGTCATCCTCGTAGGTGGTTCGACACGTATACCTGCCGTACAGCAGATTGTCGAGAAATTCTTCGGCAAGGCTCCCAACAAGGGCGTCAACCCCGACGAAGTCGTAGCCGTAGGTGCTGCCATCCAAGGCGGTGTGCTCAGCGGCGATGTCAAGGACGTACTGCTCCTCGATGTAGTGCCCTTGAGCGTAGGCCTTGAGACCCTCGGCGGCGTAATGACCAAACTCATCGACGCCAACACCACAATACCTACCCGTAAGAGCCAGGTATTCTCAACCGCAGCCGACAATCAGCCTTCTGTCGAAATCAACGTCCTTCAGGGCGAACGCCCCATGGCCAAAGACGACAAACTCATCGGCAAATTCCACCTCGACGGCATTGCTCCCGCTCCCCGCGGCATACCTCAGATCGAAGTCACTTTCGAAATCGATGCCAACGGTATACTCAACGTTACCGCCAAGGACAAAGCCACCGGTAAGGAACAGAGCATACGTATCGAAGCTTCCAGCGGCTTGACCGACGCCGAAATCCAGCGTATGAAAGACGAAGCTGCCGCCAACGCCGATGCCGATGCCAAGGAAAAAGAACGTATCGACAAACTCAATCAGGCTGACGCCATCATCTTCCAGTCAGAGAAGAGCCTTAACGACCTCGGCGACAAGATTCCCGCCGACAAAAAGGCCGCTATCGAAAGCGCCCTCACCAAGCTGAAAGACGCTCACAAGAGCCAAGACGTAGCCGCTTGCGACGCAGCCATCAAGGAAGTCGAAAACGCCTTCCAAGCCGCACAGCAGGACATCTACAACGCTCAGGCTCAGGCTCAGCAGGCACAACAGGCTCAGGCCAACGCTAACGCCGGTGCAGGAACATCCAACAACTCGGGCGACGACCACAACGTCTCTGACGTAGACTTCGAAGAAGTGAAGTAAACACCACGCCGAAACGCAAAGTGCCGACCACCGGCACAGAGCGCCACAAACCCTATATCATCACAAGTATCAACCGCATAAGATGATAACGCAGACGGGACGCATAGCAGAAATGTTATGCGCCCCGTTTTTGCGTTCGCGGCATACAACTCAGAATAGAACGCCGCAATCAGACAGATATCCCGAATCACGTGACTTGGGCGAGCGCATATTATCCGCCTTCAAGTTCAAGGACTGACCGACAAACCGAAGAGAGAGGTCACATCCCGGTCAGCGGAAATATTGGTAACTTTTGCACATTTTCAGGTATGGACATAGCCGAAAAACAGGCGTAACTTTGCAGCGATAAAACGAGGCGTCGACCGCGCCGACTCACATCTGAAGACAACACACACATAAGAGTACAGACTATGTATATCGAAAAAATAAAGTCTCCGGCCGATCTGAAGAAGCTGGACATCCAAGCACTGCAAACCGTTGCAGACGAGACCCGTCAGGCAGTATTGAACCGTGTAAGCAAGCACGGCGGACACGTAGGCCCGAACCTCGGATTCGTAGAGGCTACCGTGGCACTGCATTACGTCTTTGACGCACCCAAAGACAAACTGGTGTTTGACGTAAGCCACCAGAGCTATCCGCACAAAATCCTGACAGGCCGCGCAGCAGGCTTCCTGGGCAATGTAGACGACATGAACGCCATCTCCGGCTACTCGTCGCCCGCCGAAAGCCCGGTGTACGACAACTTCGAAGTAGGACACACCTCCACCTCCATCAGTCTGGCCACAGGCCTCCAGAAGGCGCGCGACATCAAAGGCACGGACGAAAACATCATAGCCGTCATCGGCGATGGCTCGCTCTCGGGTGGCGAAGCCTTCGAGGGCCTCGACGAAGCCTCCGAGCTGGGCACCGGGATCATCATTGTAATCAACGACAACGAAATGTCCATAGCCGAAAACCACGGCGGCATCTACAAAAACCTCCGCGCACTACGCGAAAGCAACGGCCAATGCGAGCACAACTGGTTCAAAGCCTGGGGCTTCGAATACCATTACCTCGAAGAAGGCAACGACATCGCCCGACTCATCAAGGTCTTCGAAAACGTCAAAGGCACCAAGCGTCCCACCGTGGTACACATACACACCGAAAAAGGCCACGGATATGCTCCCGCAGTGGAGAATAAAGAGGCTTGGCACTACTCCATGCCGTTCAATATCGCCGATGGCAGCCTGCTGAATCCGCCCTCGGGCGAAAGCTACGAACAGCTCTACAGCGACTGGATGCTGCGCGAAATGAAAAAAGACAAGACACTCGTTGCCGTAACCGCCGGCACCCCCTCGGCCGCCGGATTTACCCCGGCCAAGCGCCGCGAAGCCGGAGCACAGCACATCGATATGGGCATAGCCGAGGAACAAGCCGTAGCCATGATTTCCGGTATGGCCAAAGGCGGACTGCACCCTGTATGGACGGTCTACAGCACCTTCATC
>CAVEDT010000239.1:0-3415 GCA_963614475.1 Roseburia faecis | reverse complement strand
CCATTGCAGGTCGTCCATAAGTATGTCGGCATATTCGGACTTGGACCGTTGCGGGTCCAAATCCTCGATGCGCAGTATCCAGCGTCCGCCCTTGCGGCGAGCGTGGTAGCAGGAGAGTACAGCGGTATAGATATTGCCTAAATGCATGCGCCCCGTAGGCGACGGGGCAAACCGTCCGCAAACGGGGGCATCATGCGAGCTGTGTACGCTCATGTCTATAGATTTCCGTTGTAGGGAAATTTAGTCTTCGAATATGTGTTTGAATTTGGAGAACAAGCGCTGCTTGTCTTCCTCGGAGGGCTTGAAGTTGGCCGAGCCTTGGAGCTTCTCGATAGCGGCTTTCTCATCGGCCGAGAGGTTTTCGGGAATGTATACCATTACGTTGATGAGCTCGTCGCCTACGTTGCGGCTGTCATATTCGGGAAGACCCTTGCCGCGCATACGCAGAATCTTGCCGGGTTGGGTGCCGGGGGCGATTTTCAGCCTTGCGCGTCCGCTGATGGTGGGCACTTCGACGCTGCCGCCGAGTATGGCCGTGGGGAGATCAAGCATCAAGTTGTAAATCACGTCGTTGCCATCGCGTATCAGTTCCGGGTGCTTCAATTCCTCGATGACTACGAGCAGGTCGCCGTTGACGCCGCCGTTCTGAGGTGCATTGCCCTCGCCGCGCAGTGTAAGCACCATCTCGTCGGTGACGCCGGCGGGTATTGAGAATGTCACTTGACGATCTTGGCGTTGTACGCCCGTGCCGTGGCAGTATTGGCATTTCTCGGTGATGACCTTACCCGAACCGTGGCAGGACGGGCAGGTGGTCTGAGTCTGCATGGCGCCGAGTATGGTCTGCTGTACGCGAGTGACGACGCCTGTGCCGTGACATGCTTGACAACTTGCTGTGGCTGTGCCGTCTTTGGCGCCGGTTCCGTTGCAGTGGTCGCATTTGACGTCGGTGGGTATCTTCAGGGTCTTGGTGACGCCCTTGGCGATGTCTTCGAGTGTCAACTTGACGCGTATGCGCAGGTCCGAACCGCGGTTGACGCTACGGCGGGCACGTGTGCCGGCGTTGCCGCCGAAGTGCATACGTCCGCCGAATATGTCGCCGAATTGCGAGAATATATCGTCCATAGACATACCGCCGGCGTGGTAGAATCCGCCGGCACCGCCGCCGAAGCCTTGCGGTCCCATACTATGTCCGTATTGGTCGTACTTCTGGCGCTTGTCCGGGTCGCTGAGCACATCGTAAGCCTCGGCTGCCTCCTTAAACTTCTCTTCGGCTTCCTTTTTCTGGGCTTCGGGGTCGCTTTGGTGGCGGTCGGGATGGTACTTGATGGCGAGTGTGCGGTATGCCTTTTTGATTTCGTCCGGTGTGGCAGTCTTGCTCACGCCAAGTACTTCGTAGTAATCTCTTTTATCCATTGTTTTGTATTGTGCAATTGGATGCTCGTATGCGTCCGGAAAGTTATTGTGCTACGACGACTTTGGCGTGGCGTAGTACTTTATCGTTAATTGTATAGCCTTTTTGGGTGGTGTCGATGACCTTGCCTTTCTGAGCCTCATCGGGGGCGGGAATGGTGGCGATGGCCTCGTGGATGTCGGCATTGAAATCGGCGCCGGTGGATTCCATGGCCTTGACGCCGTTGTCGCCGAGATGCTTTACCAATTTGTTGTATATCAATTCCATACCATCATGTATGGCCTTGGCTTCGGCGTTGTCTTTGGACGCGTCCAAACCGCGCTCAAAGTCATCGACTATAGGCAGAAGGTCTTTGAGTACCTTTTCGGCGGCGTTCTTGACCAATTCGCTGCGTTCGCGCATTGTGCGCTTGCGGAAATTGTCAAAGTCTGCCATCAGAAACAGGTATTCTTTTTTCTCTTTTTCGAGTTGGGCGCGGGTCTCCGCTAATTCCTTCTTGAGTTTGTCGACTTCGCTCAATTCTTCTTCGGGCTCTGCATCTGCCTTGGTGTCAGTGCTTTCGCCTTCGGTTGCAGCCTCGTCTTGCGTCTGCGTGGCTTCTTGTTCCACTGCTTCATCGACGTTGTCGTGCTGCTGTTTGTTGTTATGATGTTCGTTCTTATTGTATTTATTCTTTTCCATATTCATAGTTTTGTGTCACCACCATCTTATAGCAAAAACGTTGCCAAACGACCCAATGTCGGCTGCCGACTGCCGCCCTGACTGATTCGGATTGATTACGTCACGACCACATCAACGCCGCCGCTCACTATAAAGATAAAGACGCAAAACCAAAATCGTACGGGCATACATCGGCTGTGCAGCCGACGTATGCCCGTCGTGTAAGGACATTGCGAAGTTTATCTTCGCGTAAGAGTTTGATTAACTGTGCGCTTAGTGGATGAGTATGGGCATTCCGTCTTCGCGGATGCTCTCGAGGGCGGCAAAGCAGGCCTTGGTGACTGCAAAGATTTGGTCCATAGGTATGGGCAGTCGTCCTTGGGCAAGTGCGTCAAAGAATTGGCGCATCATTTCGGGTTGGCCTTTGTCTTGATTTGCCTTCTTCATCTTCTCGCTCTTACGGCCGTAGACTTCGGCACGGCGGAAGTCTTCGATGATTCCGGCGGTGCCTGCGTGGTATGCCTCGAAGTGCTCTTTGGGCAACGACTTGGGACCGTTGGCGTAGTAGGCTACGACGCCTGTCGAGCCGTTGGCAAATTCGATGGTGATATTGACGGTGTCATTGAGCCCCTGTGGGTCGGGCATAGCCGATGCAGCTACCTTAACGGGCAGAGAACCGCACATATATGTCATCAGGTCGATGAAGTGGCATACTTCGCCGAGTATTCGTCCGCCTCCGACTGTCGGGTCTTGAATCCAGTGGTCGGCAGGTATATTGCCTGCGTTGACGCGGTACAGCATGGACATCTTGCCTTCGCCGAGACGCTTTTTGAGCATTTGGGCAAAGGGTGAGAATCGGCGGTTGAAGCCAATCATGACGCCTGTGCCGTGTTTGCGCGTAAGTTCTTCGATATCTACCAATTCGTCGAGTGTCAGACACAGCGGCTTTTCGACGTACACGTTTTTGCCGGCGGCGAGTGCTTGTGCGACATAGGACGCATGGGTGTCGTGGCGAGTGGCGATGAACACTGTATTGACGGCGCTGTCGCCGAGGATATCGTTGATGTCGGACGTTGCACGGCCGAAGTGGAATTTTTCGGCAACGCGTTTGGACGTCGTTCCCGAGTTGGTCATCACAGCAATGCGCGGTGCACGATCGGCGGAGGGAAGGTTGGGCAGCAGGTTGCCTTGAGCGTAGCTGCCGGCGCCGATGAATGCTATGCCCGGAGCGTCCGATTTGGTGGCTGCAGCGGCGGCATCGGTTACTATCGAGCGTTCGGTATGCTTCTTGGCGGTATCGTATTCGAGAACTATGCCCAGGAAAGGCTCGCTATGTGTCAGGAC
>CAVEDT010000238.1:2716-3450 GCA_963614475.1 Roseburia faecis | reverse complement strand
GTGTTGAAGCGGCGTTGGGTGTATGCAATGGGCACTTCGGCGAGAGACACTGTGGAGGTGAGTGCGGCTATGAGTAGCAGCGCAAAGAATGCTATGCTCCACCACTGAGTGCCGGGCATATGCGTGAATACTTCGGGAAGCGTGACAAATACCAGGGTGGTGCCCGAAACATCCCTGTCAGACATGCCGAAGGATGTGAGCGCCGGGAAGATTATTAAGCCCATAAGTATGGCCACCGACAGCGTACTGATACATACAGTCACCGAGGTGCGCGTCAGATTGACATTTTTCGGGAAATATGAGGCGTAGGTCACCAGGATGCCCATACCCAAACTTAAGGAGAAGAATGCCTGTCCCATAGCATGGATGACCACCGAGGGCGTAATCTTGGAGAAGTCCGGCGATATAAAGAATTTGACGCCTTGACATGCACCGTCAAGAGTCAGTGTATAACCGCAGAACACTGCCAGCAGTACAAACAGTATGGGCATAGTGATTGTGGACAAGCGTTCGATACCTTTTTGAACTCCGCCGAGCAGTACGGCAATGTTCAGTCCCACCATCAGCACGGAATTGATTACGGGCATAAAGTCCGAATAGACATAGTTGCGCATTACTTCGGTAAATGTCTCGTTGGCACTGTCGTGCAACTGCAAATTGCCGTAGAGGTCGCCGGTAATCGAATTGAGCAAATACTCGAGAGTCCATCCGCCCACGACCATATAGAACATCAT
>CAVEDT010000238.1:0-2706 GCA_963614475.1 Roseburia faecis | reverse complement strand
ACCTTGTACGACCCGACGACATCGCTGCCCCCGGCGCGACCCAAGGCAAACTCAGCCAGCATCACCGGGATGCCAAGCACAAGTATACATAATACATATATCAATAGGAAGGCAGCACCTCCGCCGGCCTGAGTCTCGGCCGGGAAACGCCATACCGTACCCAGTCCCACAGCCGAACCGACCGTGGCGGCCACTAATCCTATCTTTGAAGCAAATTGTTGTCGTGCCATGTCGTGCTATCGAGGGAGTTTAGTTGAGGAGATATGAGAAATCTTAAGAACCTTTTGAGATACTATGGGCTCTTAAAAGAATGTGTCCCCGGAGGAGCGCGGCGCATTACGCGCCGCGTACGGGGTCAATTGTGCTGATATAGGTAGCGCTTGATGGAGCGCTTGGGGGTCTTCTCGAATTCCTCGTACATTATCGAGGTATCCGATATGCGGCTATACGCGGGCAAGTCGTGGTTTAGTTGCTCGACATTTTGTCGCATAAGATCTTCAATCTGCGGCATGGTCATGCCCTGTTGCGTGGCATTTTCGATGTCGGGATATATCAGGGCTTGCAGACGTCCGCCGCCGCTGTCTACCACCAGACATTCGCAGACGTAGGGCATATTGCTGAGCCGCTGCTCGATTTCTTCGGGGTAGATATTTTGGCCGCTGGGACCGAGTATCATATTTTTGTCGCGTCCGCGTATATATATGTATCCGTCGGCGTCTACGGTGCAGATGTCGCCGGTGTTCATCCATCCGTCACGCATGACGGCTTCGGTGGCTTCGGGATTGTTGTAGTAGCCTTTCATGACGTTGGCTCCACGCACCCAGAGCACTCCGGGTATTTCGGCGGGGTCGGGCGAGTCGACGCGCATTTCCATCCGGTCGACAATGCGTCCGCATGATTGAGGCCGAGACTCTTGCCAAGGTGCGTATGCAATCAGCGGTGCACATTCGGTCATTCCGTAGCCTACGGTGAAGGGGAAGTGTATACGACGCAGGAATGTCTCGACGTCCTTGTTGAGGCCGGCACCGCCGATAATCATTTCTTGGAGGTTTCCGCCGAAAGTCTGCGTGAGTTTGTCCTTGATTTTGCCCAGCAGGACATCGTCCACAAAAGGCATCTTCAGCATCAGCTTCATCATGGGCTTGTCCAGCAGCGGGAACACGCGTGTCTTGATGATTTTTTCGATAATCAGAGGCACGGCCACTATCAATTTGGGCTTGACCTTGGCGAAAGCGTCCATGATGATACGTGGAGACGGGGTGCGTGTCAGGAAGTATATATGGCAACCCTTGACAAACGGGTGCAGGAATTCGACCATCATTCCGAACATGTGCGCCAGAGGCAGCATACTCACCAGCGCGTCGCCCGGCAGCAGGAATTCCAGATGATCCATGGTGTACTGTATATTGGACCACATATTGCGTTCGGTGATCATTACGCCCTTCGAGAAGCCCATCGAGCCGGAGGTGTAGTTGATGAAAATCACGTCATCCGGGTCGCGCAGCTCGTATACGGCGTCTTCGGGTGTGAAGCGTTCGGGATACTTGTGTCCGAAAAGTTCGTTGAGGTGACGGCGAGCTTCGGAGATGCGTTCGTCTCGCGATACCAGCAGCGAGTAATCGTCTATTAGGAATATGGCTTGTAGGGCAGGCATGGCATCGGCATCGATGTTTTCCCAGTTGTTTTGTCCTATGAAGAGTAGCCGTGCTTCCGAGTGGTTGACAAGGTGTTGTATTGTGTCAGCCTTAAAGTCGTTGAGGATGGGTACGGCTATGGCACCGTAAGTCAGTGTAGCCAAGACGGCCGTGGCCCATTGGCTGCTGTTGCGTCCGCAGAAGGCGATTTTGTCGCCACGGTGTATGCCGGCGTTTTCGAAAAGTATGTGTAGTTTGGCGATTTTGCGCGCCACTGCGCGATATTGCAGCGACGTGCCGTTGAAATCGGTAAGTGCCAACCCTTCCCAATTTTCGCGTATTGCTTGTTGGATGTAGGCGTTGAGCGATGTCAGATTCTTGTCCATGGTCCTAAGTATGTGGATTATTGGGTGCTTGGGAGAGTGCATCAAATGCAAATTTACGAATTAGCCGTATATTTGCAAGCATTTTGGAGGCTGTTTTTTCTGAAAAAAGTGTAACTTTGCTGTCGAAGCCCTCTCGAGGGTATGCGATATATGTATATAACACACTAAATAACAAAAAGATAATGAGAAATGCACTTTTTTGGGCGATGACGGCTTTGGCTGCAGCCACGACCGTATACGCCGGCGACTACAAAGTGACTGTGCCTTTAAGCATGGACGATGAAGGCGCTATGGCCTACCTGGTCAACTATGACACCGGAGTCAATATCGACAGCGTATTGGTCGAAGATACCACCGCCGTATTCACCGGGCGTGTAGATGTCCCGATACTTGCACGTGTCATCGTGGACGGCAACCGCCGCGGTCAGTTTATACTTGAGGAGGGTACTTACACCTTCCGTCGCGGTCAGACGATACAGACTCCTCTCAACCTCAAGGAGGCCGAAATAGCTGAATACATACAGGATGCAAGCCAACGCCTGCGTGCCACCAAGGACGAAACCGAGCAGATGAATATATATAAGGCTGCATCGGCCCACCTGGACTCGGTGATGCGTGCAAATATAGATAATATCATCGGATATACGCTGTTCCTTGATCAGGCTTACGATATGAAACCTTCCGAG
>CAVEDT010000237.1:2769-3451 GCA_963614475.1 Roseburia faecis | reverse complement strand
CGTGTGCTGTTTGCCAGACCATGCGCAAAGCTATCGGGCGTATAGCCGGGCCGGAGAGCCCGCCGGTAATGGTTGACAATACCGGGCGTCGACGTTCCACATCTATGGCCATGCCCAGGAAGGTATTGGTGAGTGATACGCTGTCGGCGCCTTCAGCTTCTACGGCACGAGCTATCTCCGTGATATCCGTGACGTTGGGCGATAGCTTGACGATGAGCGTGTGCGGCCATGCGCGACGTACGGCTGCGGTGACGGCCGCCGCACCTTCGCACGTAGTACCGAAGGCCATTCCGCCCTGACGTACGTTGGGACACGAAATGTTGACCTCTACGGCAGCGATGTCTTCCAGCGGCGCAAGCTTTTGACATACAGCTACGTAATCGTCTATGGTTGCGCCCGAAACATTTACGACTATCGGGGACCCGAGAGTGCGTACACCGGGGTAAATATGGCGTACGAAAAAGTCCACGCCCTTGTTTTGCAGCCCTACGGCATTCAGCATTCCCGAGGGGGTTTCGGCCATACGCGGGTAAGCGTTGCCGTTACGTGCGGTTATGGTAGTGCCCTTGACGATGATAGCGCCAATACGCGAGGTATCGACTATGTCCGCATACTCGAATCCGTAACCGAAAGTGCCCGAGGCTGTCATCACCGGGTTGGCAAGTGTGAGCCCGCCTATGTC
>CAVEDT010000237.1:0-2681 GCA_963614475.1 Roseburia faecis | reverse complement strand
TGTGTCAAATACGGGGCCGGCAGTGCACACGCACATGTGGTTGCCCTCGGCGTCAGGTGTGACGCAGCAGAGGCAGGCACCCACGCCGCAAGCCATTGTATTTTCGAGTGATACGAGACAGCGTATGCCTTTGTCTCGTGCGAGCGAAGCAACAGCCTTCATCATCGGCATCGGTCCGCATACGGCCCAAAGAGTGTCGCCTTTCGCTTCGGCCAACCGCGGATGCGAGGTGACTACGCCGTGTACCCCGGCCGAGCCATCATCGGTGGTGATATGTACCGGGGCCACAGAGGCATAGTCCGTAGCCATGGGCAAGTCTGAGTCCGATCGTCCGCCGAGGACAAATTCGACGCTTATGCCTTTGGCTGTAAGTGCCTTGGCATAATACAGCAAAGGCGCTACGCCGACACCGCCGCCGACAAGCAGCACGCGGCTGCCTTCCGGCATATCGGTGGGGAATGTCCCGCCCCCCAGGGGCAGCAATACATTGAGGATGCTGTCCGGACGGCAATTGCATAGCGCGTGCGTGCCGGCCCCGGCATCGCGGACCATCAGTACAATGCCGTCATTGCCCGTGACATCGCATATCGAGATGGGTCGACGTAGAAACGTCGATTTACTATCGGGTATGTCCACTTGGACAAACTGCCCCGGCGCGATTTCAGGCAGCGCTTCTCCATCGGCTGTCACGAGTGTCAGTAGTGACAATGTAGGCGACAACTGTCGGTTGGCGACCACGCGCATATTTTTCAGAACTTTGGACATGATGTGCGTTGTTGTGTCGTTGACGGTTTGTTTCGACTGTTGTTACTTCATCAATTGATATATTTCGCGCGTGGCGTTGCAGTCCAACGGCAGGTATGCGCCGAGCAATGCGCCTTTGTTCTGATGCAACTTGGTGACCATCGTATCGATGTCCGGATTGTCTATGCCAAGGTCGCCAAGCGTCAGCGGCAGACCCAGTGAGCGCCAAAAAGCACGCAGACGACGTATGCCTTCCATTGCGGCGGCCACGTCGTCGCAGATGTCTACATCGAAGACACGGCGAGCCATCTGAGTGACGCGCCAAGGCTTGTGCTTAGCCATATAAGTCATAAAGGCCGGAAATACCACAGCCAATCCGGCGCCGTGGGTGACGCCATACAAAGCCGAAATCTCGTGCTCCATAGCGTGCGACGACCAGTCTTCGGCGCGGCCGCAACCGCAGACTCCGTTATGCGCCAGTGTCCCGCACCACATAATATTGGCGCGTGCCTGATAATCCTTCGGGTTGGCCATGACCTTGGGCGCTTCGGCTATGATGGCACGCAAAATGCCTTCGGACACGCGGTCTGTCACCTCGACATCTTCCGTCGGCGAGAAATAGCGTTCGAAGATGTGAGCCATCATATCCGCGATTCCGGCAGCAGTCTGCTGCTGTGGCAGCGTAAATGTCCATTCGGGGTTGAGTAGCGCAAAGCGCGGACGAATGACGTAGTCGGTACGCAACGAGATTTTGCGTCCCTCCGACTCGAGGGTAATCACCGAATTGCCCGAGCCTTCGCTTCCGGCAGCCGGTATGGTGAGCACGACGCCTACGGGTAGGGCACGCTCGGGCTTGGCTTTGCCGCAGTAGAAGTCCCAAAAATCGCCGTCATAGAGTGCGCCTAATGCTATGGCTTTGGCTGTATCGATGACGCTGCCTCCGCCTACGGCCAGCAGTCCGGTGAAATTGCCGTCGCGCACAATTTCGATGCCGCGGCGCACGGGCCCGTCTACGGGGTTGGGGCGTATGCCTTCCAGGATGTCGTATGCGACACCGACTTCGGTAAGCGAAGCTGTCACTATATCCAGCAAGCCGCTGCGGCGCACGCTGCCGCCACCGATGACGATGAGTACTTTATTGCCTAAATGTCGGGCACTGAGCGCGCCTGCTTGCTTCTCTGCACCTTTGCCGAAAGTGTAGGCTGTGGGTGCGTAATATGTGAAATTGTTCATTGTGCTGGGTGTTGGTTTGTGCAAAGTTAGCGATTTTTTTTGGTAAAAACGGCCGGGTAAACGAACATGTTCAATGCGCGAAGCATAAGCCCGGCGCATAATAAAAGCGTCGAATGTCAATACGTTGTTACGTAAAATATTAGTGCGTCTAAAAATATAGTGCTTTGTAACTGTCGGCCATGCGCTCGGCGGTGAATGGCGTCAACGAATGTGTCGTGCGCAGCGTGGCAGCCCGTTCTAAAACATGGATGACATCGCTCGGGCGCGAAACGTCCATAGCTATGGCAAAACCATTGACGCCGTCAGATATAAGTTCGGATGTGACGGCGTCTGCATTGACCACCGCGGGGACGCCGCAGGCCAGCGCTTCGGCAACGGTCATACCAAAAGCTTCGGCCGTAGCCGTACTTAGCAGTACATTTGCACTGCAATATAATGAGGCCAGAATCTCGGGCGTCGTCGAGTCAATGATGCGGACACGAGCCGAAGCCTTGACCGGGGCGTTGCAACCCACCACTGTCAGTCGCCAATTCGTTGGCAGTACCTCGGCTATGGCGTGGAGCATTTCGCCGCCTTTTGACGGTGTCCATGTAGCGGCTGCGGCTACGACATGCATTGTATCGGTGGCCCGGCCGACGACTTTGTCAGGGTGAAATATTGTAGTGTCAACGCCGTTAGGCACGACAGATACATGAATATCAAGT
>CAVEDT010000236.1:635-3461 GCA_963614475.1 Roseburia faecis | reverse complement strand
GTACCATATCGATGACGAAGTTACCGGGGCTGTTACTGCGTATTGAGGTGGGTCGCAGGACAAAGAGCTCGTTGTTAAATGTGAATGTTGTGCCGCCGGGTTGGGTGACATCGGCATTGTCGGAGTACATCAGGGTGTAATTGCCATTGGCGTCTACGTACCATTTACCGATACCGCGGACGGCGTGTATAAAGGCGCCGTTGCGTCCGGCTACGGGGAAGGCGTAGTTCTCGGTCGAGGCCCAAGGATCCATCTGATTCCCTTTGGTGTCTTTGATGTTTTCGTAAGGAGCTGTGAATTTCTTTACGTCCTTCACCGAGCCGTTTGCATTGAAGAGAATTTTGTATAGGTCTGCCGACCTGTTCATTGCCAGTAATGCATATCCGGTGCCGCCATTGATACTTCCGCCGGCGCTGATGTAATGGGTACGGTAGTGCTGATCTGTACTTTTACCGTCTTTGGAAAGCTCAAGGAAGGACTTGCCGTTATATGTAATCATAGCTGTTTCGCCTACCGCTTCCTTCGTGGTTGCGTCATACGAATAGAGATATCTTGTTGGGCGGTAGTAATTGCCTTCAGTGCCTAAGTCAGACCTTGTAGAGCGGCGGATCAAAACGCCTTTTTCATCCAGAGCTATGTACTGGTTTTCCAAGCCGGACCATGAGCATCCGGTTGATTGAAGAGCGTTCGCATTGCCGATAGTTTTGATTGTGGCATCATCGGCACTTATGACATATGCGCCGCCCTTCCAATCGGTTTTCCATTTATCAGTGCTTACACCGGAAGGTGTTGCCCAGTATCCGCCGGGAATATAATTTTTCCCATTAGCACTCAAATACTGGTCGCAAGATGTCAGCATTGCCAGATACCACTTGCCATTGTAGAACCAGCCTTGACGGAATACATCGCCGGGGGCGCCGCCGGAGCCGACACGTGCCTTGGCATTGGCAAAATTATTTGTCGCCACGCAAGCATCGGCGGGCTGGCCTGCGGCAGTCCATTCGTCATTGGTCATGATGGGGTAGTCGTAGACGGTGTCCAGGATGTATGTGGACACGTCTGACGAGTACTTGATGGTGGCGGATACGGTCGTGGAACGGGTCGTGTATTTGGTGCCGTTGTTATCCCAGTAAGCGATTACCTGATAGGTATGTGTGCCATCGGGAAGGTCGGTGTCGATGAATGAGCCTGTTGTTGTGTTTTCCAGAATACGGATGCCGTCGCGGTACAACTCGTAATACTTGAGGTCGTTCGTGGATGCCACTTCCCAAGACAGGGCGGCGGTACGGCGGCCTTTGTATGTGGTCACGGCGGTGAAGTAAGGAGCTTGTGCGGCCGTAGGTGTTACGGTGTTGGAACTTACCGTGTTTGCTGTGCCGCCCTTGGTGGTGACGGTCTGCTCCATATTGGCGCGGACGTATAGCGAGGTGGCCACGCTGTAGGTGACTTCGCCCTCGGTCTCGGACGACAGGGAGGAGAAGTTGGGATACTCGTATTTGGTCGTCCCGGCCGCTACGGTGGCGTAGTCTTCTTCGGAAGTCTTGACGGTGTTGTCGCTGCCGGTTTTCTTGATACTCTTGACGATGGTGTAGTCTTTAAGAGTGCCGTTGGCGGGTGCGTTCCATTCCAGCTTGGCGGTGGAGGTGGCATCGTCAGGGTCGATCATTGCGGTCAGGACGATGCTGCCGAATCCGGCATCGTAGGTGTTGGCATACGCGCTGTTGGCGCTGACGCCATCGGCATTGACGCCGATGATACGGTATTTATGCTCCTTGCCGCCACCGATGGCGAGGTCACGGGTGCAGGAGGTCTCAGATCCTTCATAGACTTTAGTCTCTTTGGTGTCGCCTTCGGTGTAGTCATATACACGATAAGATGTGGCTTTGTCTGTCTTGTCCCAGCTCAGGGTGACTTTCTGCCCGGCGCCGTCCCATTTGGCCTCGGCCTTGAAGTTGGATACTTTGGCCGGAAGCAGCGAAGTCTCATCATATTCTACGCGTACGATACCGCCGTCGCAGTCCAGACCATATAGAATTATGTGCTTGTCTGCTGTCTTGATTACGTAGTCGCAGGCGGTACGAAGTATTGAACTCTGTTTTGCCGTTGATAATATTGTCGCAGAGCCTTCGATAAGGTTCTTTTGTGATGTTCCCAATCCGGCAGTATAATCGATAAGTCTCAGTTGAGGTTGAGTCCAGCCGGAGGTATAGTTCATTACAGCAGCAAGTTTCTGACCTTTGAAGGTGAGCAGTCTAAATCCGCAGCCGTTGGCAACGCCGGCGAAGCCATCTTTTGTGAAGCTTTCTTTCACCGAACCGTCTGCATTGAAGTGCATACCATAGGTGTTGCCGCTGACGTCTTTAATCCAGAAAGATCCGTCGCTCTGCGGTTCGATGTATGCATTGTCCATACCGGGGACGGTCTTCAATGTGACAGTCTTCGAATAGGTGAAACTGCTTTTGGATACATTGATCACTGCGACTTTGGTTCGGTCGGCAGACAAAAGGTACACTTTGCCGCTGTTGATATCGCCGTATGTGCCGAAACCGCGGCCGTTACTGAACTTCTGGGCGCTCAGATCTACCGATTTGACGGTCGGATTACCCGTTCCGGTCCAATAATAGAAGTGGAGAGCTTTGGTGTAATCGGAGTTGCAGTCGATAGCCAAGACGCCTGATCCGAAGTGGTCAAGGCCTACAAGTGCGGAGGTCTTGGCATCAACGACGCCGGTCGTGGATGCCGTCTCTTCTTTCTTGAACGTGGTGCTGTTCACGACGTTTATCGTATAGCTGGCGGCCTTGGTTACTGCTCCGTTGACGGTGAGTG
>CAVEDT010000236.1:0-625 GCA_963614475.1 Roseburia faecis | reverse complement strand
CGAAAGCGACCATATCCACGGCCTTGGCGGTGCCTGTGTTCTCGCTGTTGCCGTTGTTGGGCCACCAGTCTTTGACGGGGGAGGCGTTCTTCTTGCAGGACGTCGTGCTACCTGCGGGGATGGTAAACGCGGTGGCGCTTGCCGGGAGGGCCGAGGAGAGCGCTAACGCGAATGCCGTCAGAGATAAGAGTATCCTTTTAAGTCTCATGTTTTTAAAAAGGTCGTTTATCGTTTTAGGTTATTATATATTCGTGTCTTGGGGCGGTCTCCGCGCTCGGAGGCCGCAATATCGGCGTCAGCCGAAGTGCTGCAATCGAAAAGTGGTCGGTTGCTATGAGAGCCGAGGCTGTGCCTTTCGGGATAAAGGCGTCCGCCCGTGGCGAGAGTCGAGTACCGTTATAGTGCGCGGATGTTTAAGGTATACATGCGGTCTATAGGGTTGATAATAGAGGGTGTTGACGCATAGCGCCAATTTCGGGAACAGACAGCCGCAATAAGCATCTTTATGATCCGGAACATCTCCGGTGGACGGTTGTGGCCGACTTTGACAAAAATATTGCGTCCGCCAAATGGCCGGAGCAATTCGAAGCGGCGTGAGCGTGATGGCACACTTGCAGACAACGCC
>CAVEDT010000235.1:0-3463 GCA_963614475.1 Roseburia faecis | reverse complement strand
CAGGCACTGTACTTGGCACCGCTCTCGGCTATGGCTTTGTTCTTCTGAATTTGAGCCAACAGCCACGAGCGCGAGATCACAGCGTGGGCCTTGAGCAGTTCCAGCGAGGCATGTGCGCTCATCTCGGAGGAAATGACGCTGAGCAGATAGTCCTCTACGGGCAAAACGTTGATTATCGTAAGGCGTCCGTCTTCGACTATAAAGTGGGCACTACCGGCAAAACGCTGGTTTTCTTTGCGTTCCCAATGGAAATTGACGCCGATGACAACATCCTTGATTTCGAAGATGTCTTCGTGTCCGACCGGCTCGAAGGCCAGCGTTCGATAGGTGTTGCCGGCCCAAAGGATGCCGCCGTCGGCTGTGGCCTCAAGCGTCTGAGGCCCGGTGACACGACATGCGTCCGAGGTCTGCAAGCCTACGACATTGAAATTTCCCAGCAGGTCTATGCTAATTTGCGGGGCGTTGAGAATGCCGACTTTTATGGAGGGCTCGTTCATGTGGTTTTCTGAATTGTGGGCGTGTAGGTTGTCTTAAATTGTCTGTCGCTTCGGAAACTCGCGAAACTCTTTTGAAAAGCTTTATGGCTCTAAGGACTCTAAGGTCTTTAAGAACCTTAAATCAAAGAGTCATTATAATCTTGCGTGGTTTTCCTTTGCTCCGGTATTTTATTGCTTGACTCTCTCGGCTATCTCGGTGATTTCGTCGAGATTGAGGCACAACTCGTCATAGATGCGGCGTATAATATCTGCGTCTATGCGTTCGAAGTCCTCGGGACGGGGCGTGATGAATACGCCGCCCATATCTACCGATGCCGGCGACAGCAGCATGCAGTCCTTGCCTTCGGTACCGTAGAATGAGGGACGATGACGTTTACGCGGAATCACAACCATACGTATACCGGCAGGTGTTGCATAGCACAGAATATTCATCATAGGCTCGCGCTCGCCTTCGGGCACGGGGATGGCGTTGTAAAGGCGTCCGAACAAGCGTGCTCCGGCCTCGGAATTCTCGGCGTCAATCACGAATACCTTCAGGGGCAGAGTATCTACCAATGCCAGAGTGGCGCCTTCGTCCTCGGCTACGGTTTTCAGCTCGGCATCCTCGAGGTCGTCACCCAAGGTGAGGAAATCGCTATTGCCGGCCTGGAAGTGCATGTGGTCGGGTGCAGAGGCTCCGCACTTAGGCCCGTTGTAGAATACTGTATACTCGTCCAACTGGGCGGCCAGATCCATCATATCCTTGGCGCGATCGGCCACCAATTGGTCGACGTGACGGTTGTCGGGGATGGTGAGGTGACGCGGGAATATGGGGAAGGGATTGATCAGTACAATGTACTTGTCGTTCTCGCCCCAAGGCAGTCCGGTCTGTACGGCGGGACGGTTGGCCCCGCACAAAAAACACTTGCGTTCTTTGAGGCTCTTGGCGTCTACCTTAGCGGCAGACGATACGATACGCGCGGGATTAAATTGCACTTTGATATGCATTCCGTCGACATCGAGATTCTTGACCTTGACGGTCTTGAGGGCTTCAAAGTTGTTGGCGGCCTGCTCCCATACGGCGCATTGTTCCTTGATTAATTGGTTGGCTTGTTGTGATGTTATTGTGGACATCGCTATGATGTTGTTTCTGTTGTGGTGGATGGATATTGCGTGGCTTCAGCTCGGGCTTATGGATACGGCGCGAAGCCTTTTCACGGTCTTTGCCTTTACGCCACGAAAACCCGTCGGCGCCGGACTGCCCTCTCGCGAGAGAGGACAGCCCGATGCTCAAGCGGGTTGGACGTTGGTTCCTTGGTGTTGTCTGCTTATCGGACGCTTCACTTGGCAGCTACCAAAGCGCGACGTGCCTGCAGTTCCCAAGTACGTATACGGTCTTTGTACAGGTTGTTGTTGTTCATCTTGACGATGTCGAGAGCGGCATCGGAGTTGTCTTCCCAGCGACGGCACAGGTATACGACATCGTATACACGACCTATCTGGAAGTGGCGCGAGAAGGCCAGACCCAGAGCATAGTCTTCACCGTAGGAGGTATTGGGCACGTGGATTTCGCGCAATACGGGGGTATAGAATGCTCGGGGTGCGCCCAGACCGTTGATACGCAGTGCATTGTTGCGGCCGTTTTCGGGTGTCCATTCCTTGTGGTCGATTACGCCCGGCGGTATGGGGTTCTTGTCGATGTCAGTAAGCATATAAGTACCTACAACCATGGCGCACTTCTGCTCATAGAAGGCTGCAACCATCTTGGCCAAGGTGTTCTCATCGGCATATACGTCATCGCTGTCCAGCTGTACGGCAAATTTACCGCACTTGGGATGCTGTACGCCTGCGTTCCAGCAACCGCCGATACCCAGGTCGTCGCGTTCGGGCACGATATGCACCAGACGGGGATCGTCCTTGAACTCGTCGATGGCTTCGGTAGTGCCGTCTGTCGAGTGGTTGTCTATAACGATGAGGTTGAAGGGGAAGTCAGTCTTCTGAGACAAGACGCTACGGATAGCATCGCGGATGGTACGGATGCGGTTGCGCACGGGTATGATTACCGAAGCTTCGTACTCGAAGTCGCCCTTATTGAAGTCGATTTCGTCAAATTTGGGTTCAAGGTATCCGCCTACAGCCTTGAGGTGTGCGGTGCAGGCTTTCTCCATTTCGATTTGGACGCCGCGGTTCTTGGGGTCTACATAATCGAAGATTTTTTCGCCGCTCTTGCGGTTGTCGACGGTGACATCGCTGTAGAGGTATTCGTTGATGTGTACGATGGGGGCTATGCGGCTCAGACGCAGACGCAGGTCGTAGAGACCGGCGGCGGTGTAATGCACGTCGATGCCTGCAGCTGCCTTCTTGAGAATTTCGGTGTCAAAGAAGAGCACCGACCCGAAGTTGAAGTCGTCACGAAGCGAGCCTTCTTGATAGTCGATGACAGGAGCATTGCTCTTTTTGCCTTCCACGATGGTATACGAGTCGGCATACATCATACCGGCCTTGGAGTCGCCGGCCAGACGTACAAAGCGGTCAAGGGCAAAGTATCCCATCACGAGGTTGTTGTACTTAGTGTACAGCAGGGTGTATGGTGCCTTGGCAGCCTCGGCAATCTTGAGCATAGTATCCGAGGAGTTGAGCGCATCGATGTGCACCAGGGTGCAGCCTTCTACGGCGGTGGCAGCGGCATCGGTGGCCAGCAGATAGATGTTGTTGACTAAGGCGCTTTCGCGAAGTCCGTCGATGGTGGCTTTGGCCTGGGCGGCATCGACGTACGGCAGGAAGCAGTCTATTGCTTGTTTCATAGGGATAATATTTTATAAATTATTTTTTGGATGTTCTAAGTTGTATGGTGTTTATTCGGCTTCTGTCTCCTTTACTTTCTTAGGGTCTTTAGAGTCCTTAGGGTCTTTGGATACTTTAGGACTTGGGGACTTGGGAACGCTTATGATTTGGAGACTGTCAATACATCATTTTCTATGCGGGGT
>CAVEDT010000234.1:0-3471 GCA_963614475.1 Roseburia faecis | reverse complement strand
GCAAAGTTCGCCATCAAAATCGCCCCCTGCAAGCCGGCTTATTTCGGATGCTTACATTATAATTATCAAAGCTGCATTTGCCGATTTTTTCGTATCTTTGCCGTGTGAAAAAGCTATGTAATAAGCTGGCATCCCTGTCAGCCGTTGCTTTGGTGTCCTGCACTCTGGCATCGGCGCTTAATTCGTGCAGTAGCACACGTCACATTCCCGAAGGCAGCAAACTACTGGACAAGGCCGAGATAGTCCTTGTCGAGCCCGGCGATAGCATCAACGCCGACAAAAAGTATCGCGACATCAATACCCGCGAACTGCTCAACTACTTGCGCCAGCAACCCAACCATAAAGTCCTGGGATGGGCAAAGATGCAACTCGGCATCTACAACATGTCAGGCAACGATACCACGCACTGGTGGAATCGATGGCTCAGACGCATCGGCGAAGCGCCCGTATTATATGACTCGCAACTGACCGAGGCCTCGGCACGCCAACTTCGCCAAGCTCTCGTCAATAAAGGCTATCTCAACGCCGCAGTCACCATAGACACAGTCACTTGCGGCAAAAAGCATAACAAAATGCAAGTGCGATACGGACTGCATCCCGGCACGGCGCACACCATAGCTACGGTGACAATGGAATGTGAAGACAAAGAAATCCGCTCCATCCTCCAATCAGACACCGCAGCCAAACCAAACATCGCACCGGGTATGGCACTGGACCGTACATACCTCGACAACGAGCGCACACGCATCACTTCGATATTGCGCAATCACGGGTATTACGCTTTCAACAAGGAATTTATCACATTTATCGCCGATACCGTACCCGGGTCGATGGCCGTAGACCTGACTATGACCATTCAGCAGCCGCGTATGATACACGCTGCCCCCACACCCGAGCACCCGGACGGAATAGACCCGGACGCTCCGGCGCCAAGGCATCGACGCTTCATGATTAGACAGGTATACTTTGTCACAGATTACAACCCACGCAAAGACGGGGACGACGGCATAGTCCGCAGCGACACGGTCCGCGGCTCAAACGGCATGGCTGTCGTCTACGGCGCCGACCGATACATACGTCCCGGAGTCCTTGAAGAAAACTGCTATATCGTACCCGGCAAACCCTACAACGCTTCGCAGGTAGACCAAACGTATGCCGCTATGGCTCGCCTGGGCATACTCAAATTTATAAACATCGAAATGCGTCCCGTGACAGCCATCAAGGCCGAAGACAACGAAGAAATATGGATGGACGCTTACGTGCTGCTGTCGCGCAATAAGAAACAAAACATCACCATCGAACTGGAAGGAACCAACTCGGAAGGAGACTTGGGCTTCGGAGTAGGTCTCACCTACCAGCATCGCAACCTTGCGCACGGCAGCGAACTGCTGACCGTAAAACTGCGCACGGCCTACGAGAGCCTCTCGGGCAATTTCGACGGCCTTATCAACAACCGCTATACCGAGTATGCCGGCGAGGTGGGCATCACGTTTCCCAAATTCAAGGCCCCGCTGCTGTCGCGCGACTTCAAGCGTCGAAACAAGGCCAGCACCGAATTTGCCCTATCGCTCAACTACCAGGAACGGCCCGAGTACACACGTGTGATTGCCGGCGGTGCATGGAAATACAAATGGGACAAACAACAGGGCGGATTCAACCAACGGCGCACTCTTGACTTGGTGGACATCAACTACGTTTACCTTCCCCAGTCCACGCTCAATTTCATCGATCAAATAGCGCCGACCAACCCTCTGCTGCGCTACAGCTACGAGGATCACTTCATCATGCGCCTGGGCTACACCTTCTACAAGACCAACCGCCGAATACCTACGGCCACGCTCAATTCGTTTGTGATACAGCCATCGGTCACCACTTTCCGCGTCTCCGCCGAGATGGCCGGCAACCTCCTATACGCCTTCTCATCTATGCTCGGGCAGAAAAAGTCCAATGAAGCATACAAAATCTTCGGTATCCAATATGCCCAATACGTCAAAGGTGAAGCAGACTTCACTTATACACGCAACTTCAATGCACGCAACGCTTTGGCCGTACACGCCGGCGTAGGCATCGGCTACCCATACGGCAACTCCTCGGCCATACCTTTCGAGAAACGCTTCTACGCAGGCGGCGCCAACAGCGTGCGCGGCTGGAGTGCACGTACGCTCGGCCCGGGTGCTTACGATGCGCGCAACGACGTCATCGACTTCATCAACCAATGCGGCGATATACGGCTGGACCTGAGCCTTGAATATCGCGCGCGATTATTCTGGGTGTTCGAGGGCGCATTATTTGTGGACGCCGGCAACATCTGGACCATCAAGACTTACGAAAACCAACCGGGCGGGACTTTCAAATTCGATAAGTTCTACCGACAAATAGCGCTGTCTTACGGCGCAGGCATACGCATGGACTTTACATACTTCCTGCTGCGTTTCGACCTTGGTATGAAGGCTCATAACCCCGCTATGGGTCAAGAGGAATGGCCTCTGATACACCCGCGCTGGGGACGTGACGCCACATTCCATTTTGCAGTAGGCTATCCGTTCTGATTGTCCGAAGCCGATAGCTCGGAAGCACATCTAAAGGCCCTATACGACAAGTCCGCAAGCAAATCTTTATTTGGCTATGTGACTTACCGGCTCTACAATCCGAAGAATCTCGCTCGACGCGTTTTTTTGAAAAAACAGACACTTATGAAACAATACGTAATTTTTGACCTTGACGGAACGTTACTGGATACCATCGCAGACCTCGCCGATGCCACCAACTACGCGCTCGAACAACTGGGATATGCCACCCACCCCATCACGGCATACAACTATATGGTGGGCAACGGCGTCACCAAGCTACTGGAACGCGCACTACCCGAGGATATGCGCACCACGCGTATGGTCGAAGCTATGCGTCATCATTTCCTGGAATACTATGACATGCATTGCACCGACCGCACCACCATCTACCCCGGCATCTCCGACCTTCTGGACGAGCTGGCTGCGCGTGGCATCGCCATTGCCGTCACCTCCAACAAGTACCAACGTGCCGTCACCCATTTGATTAGCCACTTCTTCGGCCAACTGCCGTGGGCGGCCGTACTCGGACACCAAGAAAATGTCCCGGTCAAGCCCGACCCGTCGATAGTATTCATGGCTCTCAACGCCCATCCCACGCCCAAGGATAATGTGCTGTACGTAGGCGACAGCGCCGTAGATATGGAAACGGCTCATCGCGCAGGCGTCGAAAGCGTCGGCGTATCCTGGGGATTCAGGACACGCTCCGAGTTGTCAGGTGCCGGCGCCGATCACGTCGTTGATTCACCGGACGACATCCTCAGTTTATTATAAATCCTATAAAAATTGAGCGGAAGCCGACGTCCCGCGTTCTCCACCTATCCTCCCCCTCCCGTACACATCCACACCGACAGTCATTTCTCTCTATCCGACAAATATTGTATTATGGCGACCAACATCATAC
>CAVEDT010000233.1:0-3482 GCA_963614475.1 Roseburia faecis | reverse complement strand
AAGCAGCATAGCCGAGAGTAGGGCGTTGTTGCCTTTGACCATAGTGCCTATGGGTACGTCAAAGGTGAATGCCATACCATTGAGTACGCCGCTGGTGGTGATATCTTCCGATACGGTATATACTACATCGTGGTAGTCTACCTGCTCGGTGACAATGATACCGGCACCTTCGTCAAGTCTGGTTATGGCCGAAATGTCGTTGACCAGATTGATAAGACGGTCGGCATAGGCGCGTGCCTTGGTGATGAATTCGTCGCGCGTCTTTTCCGGTAGGCTGTTGTCATCAGCCAATATGTCGAGGTATCCTTTGATGACACCTATGGGGGTCTTTATTTCGTGGTTGATGTTGTTGGTGAGCTGACGTTTTTGCCGAGCTTTTTCGCGTATAGCGTTGATGGCTACTTCGTGTTCTTGGTCGCGTTCGCGTCGGGCAGCCATGCGCTCGTTGTGCATCGTGACAATCTGTCGGGCGATATCGCCCAGTTCGTCGTGTGGGAATTTATCGTGCGGTACAAAATCCGGGTCTGTAGTGCTGCGCTGTGCAAAGTCGCGAAGAATTTTGATGTTGCGACCTATGCGCCACGAAGCAAAGCCTTCGCTGACAAAGATAATAAGAGCAAATATGGCTGCGATAATCCAGACTTCGTTGGTGTTGCCTTCGATATAGTCGTCCAATGCCGTGTTCATGGGTACGGAAGCCAAGACCGCTATAGAACCGTCGGGGCTGACGGTGCCGCGGTATATGTATTCCGAGGCCACCCCCGAGTCTAATTCTTCGGAAGATATCGAAGCCTTGGACGGGTCGGAAGTGATGCGTTGGATATCTGCGCGAGACATGCAGTACGGCTGCCCCATGACAAAAAGGGGAGTCCACGTGTCTGTCTCGTATATGGACACGCGTATGCCACGCGAGAAAGTATGGCGGCTGTAGTATTGGTGTATGAAGTCGAGGAACTGTGGTATGGATACACCGGCGCTGTAGCAATTGGCGGCACGTTCGACGACGTACCCCAATTGTTGCTCGACAAATTCGCGGTGGTAGTTGCGCTCACGGTATACCTGCCACATCGCCATGGTTACGAGTAAAGCCGTGACCATGGCGACGCGCGGTATAAAAAGGCGCCAAGCGTAACTAACGCGACCCTTCTTCAAACACATATCCGAAGCCCGAGCGAGTGCAGATGTATTTGCCGTACGGGCCTAAGCGCTTGCGAAGGCGTGTGATGTTGGTGTCGATGGTGCGCTCGCTGATTACTACGTCATCGTCCCATACATGTCTGATGATTTCGTCACGTGTGTATACGCGGTGACGGTGAGTCATGAAGAACAGCAGCAAACCATATTCGGTGCGCGTCAAGCGCATAGCCCGACCATCCACTTGACATCCCTTGGTATTGGGGTCCAAGGATAGTCCGTTGACCTTGATGAGCGGTTCAAGATCCGGGGCAATAATGGGTTTGGTGATAGGGGTGGGGATGTACTGAGCCATGGGGTTGAGGGCGGCAGCCTTGGCAAATTCAGTGGCCAGCTGCTGCTTCTGTACCATAGTGCGGCGCAGTACGGCGCGCACACGTGCGATAACTTCCGAAATCGAGAACGGCTTGGTGATATAGTCGTCCGCACCGATGTTCAGACCCTTGACTTTGTCGTCTTCGTCTTCGAGTACCGAGCAGAAAATAAGAGGCTTATTGGCCAGTTCGGGAACGCTGCGCAGGTGCTGTGCAAATTCAAAACCGTTGGTGCCGTCCATCATGATGTCCACGATGAAAAGGTCGAATACCGTAAGATCCATGGCAAGTGCTTCGTCCGCACTGGAGGCAGTCTTCACTCTGTAGCCTTCTTTCTCGAGGCTGAAACGAAGGATTTCGCACAAGGCGTCCTCGTCATCGATTACTAATATATAAGTATTCATCAGTGTTTTTGGATGAAGTTAGGTGGGTGATTATTGAATAGATGATTGTGTAATACTCTTTTGACTTGTTCGGCTTGGGCGAGACTATGGCATCGGTGCGATATTGACACTTGTTACCGGAAAATCTCGGCTTATCAAGCCTTTCGAAAGCCTTATTGATTTTCGATGCTCAAATTTACGACATTTACGTTACGTGTATAGTTAATTAAGGTTAAATATTGCAGCTCCATATTACCTTTTAGCAAATTAGGACGAACCCCGGCCAATGAAGACATTAAAGATTGACAGTAAATGCAATAGTGTATGCTTAAAACAAATCGGGCTATATTGCACATAAAAAGGTTGCTTTATAATAAGGTTCGAGAGTGATTCGGAGTGAGACATAGACGATAATGACGCCCCCCCCGGGGCGCAGATTGTCACTTTGAAAAAAATAGTGCTGATGACGCCGTGTGCACCGAAAAAAATGTGTACATTTGCAAGTAATAAAAGAAAAAATTCCATAATAAGCAGAGCAGAAGTTCTGTCGAACACTCTAAAATTAACAATACCAGTATGATAACCAAACTTCAGCAAATAGTAGACGAGGCTCGTGCACGTGGACGCCGTCGTCTTGCGGTAGCCTATGGCCAAGATTCGCACACGCTTCAAGCAGTGTACAATGCCTATAAAGAAGGACTTGTCCTGCCCACCATATATGGCGAAAAGAGTGTGATATTGGATGTGTGCCGTGCCGAAGGTATAGACTCGTCCGACTTCACCATCATAGATGAAGCCGATCCCGTAAAATGTGTCAATTTGGCGGTGCAGGCTGTAGCGACCGGCAATGCAGATGTGCTGATGAAGGGCTTGGTTTCGACTGATAAATATATGCGCGGTATCCTCAACAAGGATGCCGGGTTGTTCCCGCCCAAGGGCACACTGAGCCATGTCTCTGTCGTCGAACTCCCCGGCTTTGACCGACTGCTGGTTATCTCAGATGTGGCCGTAATCCCGGCGCCCGACTTCAAACAAAAGACCGTACTTGTACGTTATCTGACGCAGGTGGCCAATTCGCTGGGTATCGAGCGTCCTAAATTGGCGGTAATCTCGTGCAGTGAGCAACTGCTGCCATCGGTATTGTCCTCCACCGAGGCTGCTATTATCGCCAAGATGGGCGACCGCGGACAATTGGGCAATGTCGAAATCGACGGACCGTTGTCTTTGGACGTGGCTATGTATACCGAGGCTGCCGAGCAGAAGAAGGTGCAGGGTAGCCATGGCGTTGCCGGACATGCCGACTGTCTGCTGTTCCCCAATATTGAATCGGGCAATGTGTTCTTCAAGAGTGCTTCGCACTTTGGCGGAGCCGAAATTGCGGCTCTCGTTGTGGGCACCAAGGTGCCGTGTGTACTGACCTCGCGTGGTGACACGGCCAAGACCAAGCTGTACTCCATAGCCTTAGCTTGTCTGTCGGTCAAGAAATAAGCTAACGCGACCTTCCCGACAATCCCTCAGGATATTTTGCCGGCGGCGGATATTCGGGATGTATCTTGTCTTAACCCAATAATAATTCCATATACCATAATAT
>CAVEDT010000232.1:0-3487 GCA_963614475.1 Roseburia faecis | reverse complement strand
CAAAGTTCGCCATCAAAATCGCCCCCTGCAAGCCGGCTTATTTCGGATGCTTACCGCGAAACCCAATAGCCCTCATACATCCCGTTGCTTCCATTATCCTCATAAAGCCCAAAATACACGAGAGCCGTCATCCTTGCAGATGGCGGCTCTCGCTGTATCGAGTATTTATGCTCTCTAACTCAGAAGATTAGTCCTCGTTGAGGTTGATGCGCTTGAAGGCAACAGCAACCAGACCTTTGGACGAAGCTTCGAGGTACTGACCTACGGAAAGTTTACCGTCCTTGACGTATTCCTGTTCCATAAGGCAGGACTCTTTGAAGAACTTGTTGAGACGACCGTTGGCGATGTTTTTGATCATAGCCTCGGGGAGGTTTGCAGCCTTAGCCTCAGCAGTTTCCTTGGAAATCTTGCGAGCCTTGTCAGCCTCTTCCTGGGTGAGCCAGCCCTTGGCCATATTCGATTCGATATGGTCTTCGCTGTCTACGAGGTTGGGGTTGATGCCTGCTTTGTGCAGTGCAGCGTCTACGGCTTTCTTGACGAGTTCCTCTTTGGTCTTCTCGATAGCTACGGAAAGTTCCGAGTCAACGATATTCTGGGGAACAGCCTCGCGATTGACAGCCACGGGGTTCATGGCTGCAACCTGCATAGCAACGTCGCGCATCACCTGTGCATCAACGCCTTCGAGGTTGAAGGATACGATGGTGGAGAGTTTATTGCCGAAGTGGTTGTACGAGGTCACCGAAGCGCCTTCGAGGTATTCGTAAGCGGAGATTTCGGTCTTTTCGCCGGTCTTGCCGCTTTCTTCAACCACGAGTTCGGCCACGGTGCGGCCGTCGATGGTGAGGGCCTTGAGCTCGTCGATGCTCTTGACTTTGTTGTCGAGGGCAAGGGCGAGGAGCTTCTTGGTCAGCTCGACGAAAGTGGCGTTCTTGGCCACGAAGTCAGTCTCGCAATTGAGAGCGACGATAGCTGCGAAGTTGTCCTTGACATCAGCGAGGACGCAGCCTTCCGAAGCCTGACGGTCTTCGCGCTTAGCGGCGATGGCCTTACCTTTTTGACGCAGGATTTCGACAGCGGCATCCATGTCGCCGTTAGTCTCGGTCAGGGCTGCCTTGCAGTCGCTGAGACCTGCGCTGGTCAGGTGGCGGAGTTTTTTGATGTCTTCGATTGTAACTGCCATTGTAGTGGAGTGTTATAATTGAATAACTGTTTACTTAAAGATTGTATAGATTACTCGGCAGCGGGAGCTTCAGCGGCGGGAGCAGCCTCTTCGGCAGCTGCGGCCACTTCGCTGCGGCGTACGCGGCGACGTTCGCGCTTGGGAGCTGCGCCTTCTTCGGCACCTTCGCCGGCGGCTTCGGTGTCTACCTTCTCGGCCTTACGCTCTTCCAGACCTTCGGCCATAGCAGCGCATACAGCGTCGAGAACCACTTCGATGCTCTTGGAAGCGTCGTCGTTGGCGGGGATTACGAAGTCGATGTTCGTGGGGTCGGAGTTGGTGTCCACCATAGCGAACACGGGTATACCGAGGCGGTTGGCTTCGGCTACGGCGATGTGCTCCTTGAGTACGTCTACTACAAAGAGTGCGGAGGGCAGACGGTTGAGGTCGGCGATGCTGCCGAGGTTCTTCTCGAGCTTGGCACGCTGACGTGTAATCTGCAGTTTCTCGCGCTTGGAGAGGTTGTCAAAAGTGCCATCCTTGCTCATCTTGTCGATGGAAGCCATCTTCTTGACGGCCTTACGGATGGTGGGGAAGTTGGTGAGCATGCCGCCGGGCCAGCGTTCGATGACGTAGGGCATACCTATAGCGGTGGCTTTATCGGCCACAACTTGTTTGGCCTGTTTTTTGGTGGCTACGAACAGCACTTTCTTGCCGGACTTGGCGATGCTCTTGAGTGCTGCAGCAGCTTCTTCGATCTTGGCTGCGGTCTTTACAAGATCGATGATGTGGATACCGTTACGCTCCATGAAGATGTAGGGAGCCATAGCAGGATTCCATTTTCTTTTGAGGTGACCGAAGTGGCATCCTGCTTCGAGGAGTTGTTCAAATGTTGGGGTTGCCATGATTTGATGGTAGGTGTTTGTTTACGTTCTTTTTGGTAATTACAACCCTGGGGTAGGGAACGTGTCCATCTCCGGGGTTTAGATACTAAACACGGGGCTCCGACGTCGGGCATTGACGCCGTCTGTGGCGTCGGGGCTTATAGAGTCAGGCGGCTAAGCGGCTTGCAGGCATCGTGTGGTACCCACGGCCATACCGCCACAGGACATTAACGTTTGCTGAACTGGAAGCGCTTACGTGCCTTGGGACGACCGGGTTTCTTACGCTCGACAGCGCGGGGGTCGCGAGTCACGAAGCCATGCTTACGCAGCAGAGCTTTGTCTTCGGGGTTAACCTTTACGAGAGCGCGGGCGATGCCCAGGCGCAGTGCTTCGGCCTGTCCTTTGTAGCCACCGCCATCGAGGTTGACCTGGATGTCGTAGTTGGCCAGTACATCGAGAACGGCCAGAGGCTGTTTTACGATATACTGAAGAATGGACGAGGGGAAGTATGTCTCTAAGGAACGTTTGTTGATTGTGATGACGCCGGTGCCTTCTTTGAGTATCACGCGGGCGACGGCGGCCTTACGGCGGCCTAATGCATTAACTGTTTCCATGCGTCGTTATTTCATTTTGTTGATGTCGATAAGTACGGGGTTCTGAGCCTCGTGATCATGCTTCGGTCCGTTGTAGACATGGACATTGGCGAGCAGGGCACGACCGATGCGGTTCTTCGGGAGCATGCCTTTGAGTACGCGCAGGAACAGCGGGTGTTTGCCGGGCTTGATGTGCTTGTTGTAAGACTTTTTCATCAAGACTTCGGGTGTAGCCTCACGCTGGCCACCGGGATAGCCGGTGTAGTTGAGGTAGATGCGGTCTGTCATCTTCTTGCCGGTCAGGACAATCTTGTCGGCGTTGATGATGATTACGTAGTCGCCGCACTCTACGTGGGGCGAGTAGCAGGGCTTGTTTTTGCCGCGCAGGATCTTGGCTACCTGGGAGCAGAGGCGACCCAGTACCTGATCGGTGGCGTCAATAACGACCCATTTGCGCTCAACGCTTTCGGCGTTGGGCATGAGTGTTTTGTAGCTTAAAGTATCCACTTTTAAAGTTTTGTTTAACAATTAGTTAATACGGTCACAGCCATCGTCGGCACTCGGCCAAAAGTGCCGCCGGACTGCGCCCAATTGATGTTTTTTTGGACATAATCGGCCTGCAAAGGTACGCATTTTAATCCGTTACACCAAAATATTTTAGCCCGAATTTTTCTGCGTCCATTTTCAGCCCCTTTGTGCCGCCGTTCAGAGACCCGATTTCGGCAGTTTTCGACACAAGACAAAAATCCGATATATAGATTTTTTTCTTGTGCCTTTTTCTACCAATTCCTTATCTCAATAGTTCGTTAAAAAATTAGATATTAGCTAAGCGACTTCAGCCGCTGCGCCAA
>CAVEDT010000231.1:0-3490 GCA_963614475.1 Roseburia faecis | reverse complement strand
ATATGGGCAAGGTGGTGGACGCCGGCGAAGTGATGAGCAAGATGGGCTGGGAGCCTATCAACTTGCAGTCCAAGGAAGGTCTTGCGTTGCTCAACGGAACGCAATTTATGAACGCCTATGGCACTTGGGCACTGCACATGGCACACCGTATTTCGGCATGGGCCGACGTCATCGGTGCCATTTCGCTGGATGCCTTCGACGGCCACATCGAGCCTTTCAACGACTCGGTCAACCGCATCCGCGCACATCGCGGCCAGTCCGATACGGCCACATTCTTCCGCAAGTTCATGGAAGGCAGCGAGATACTGGCGCGTCCCAAGAAGGATGTTCAAGATCCGTACTCGTTCCGCTGCATCCCGCAGGTGCACGGAGCATCCAAGGACACGATACGATATGTGGACAGTGTCTTTGAGGCCGAAAGCAACTCGGTGACGGACAATCCCACGGTATTCCCGGACGAGGACCTCGTTGTCTCGGCCGGCAATTTCCACGGTCAGCCGCTGGCCATAGCTATGGACGCCTTGTCCATAGCTGTAGCTGAATTGGGCAGCATCTCCGAGCGCCGCATTTACCGTCTTATTTCGGGCTTGCGCGATCTGCCGCGCTTCCTCGTGGCCAATCCGGGACTCAATAGCGGATTTATGATTCCGCAATACACGGCTGCATCCATCGTCAGCCAAAGCAAGGGTCTGTGTATGCCAGCCTCGGTGGACTCGATTTCGTCCTCGCAAGACCAGGAAGACCATGTCAGCATGGGCGCCAATGCAGCCACCAAGCTGTATCGCGTGGTGCTCAACACCGAGCGCGTACTCGGCATCGAGCTTTTCAACGCCGTTCAGGCCCTCGACTTCCGCCGTCCGCTCAAGTCGTCTCCGGCCATAGAGGCGCTCGTGGCCGAGTATCGAGCCATTGTCCCCTATATCGACAACGACCAGCCGATGTATCCGCATATTGCCAATTCAATCAAATTCATACAGCGCGAAGCACCGCGCATCTGATACCACGTCGACAGTCCTTCCTATAATGGTTATCATAGCGTTATGGCCATTATAGGAAGGACGGCCACGCCCCCACACATCCAATGGACACTCTATTACACAATATCGGGCTGCTCGCCGGCATCGAAACGCAAGGCCGTACACGCCTGCAAGGAACCGAAATGGGCGAAGACCGCTCGATACGCGATGCTTACCTTATTATCCGAGACGGACTTATCGCCGAATTCGGTCCTATGGACTCGATGCCTCGAGACCGCCGTTATGACGCCGAAACAGACATTAAGGGCGGCGCTGTCCTCCCGGCATACTGCGACGCGCACACGCATATCGTGTACGCCGGGTCGCGCGAGCAGGAATTCGAGGATAAAATCCGCGGCCTTTCTTACGAAGACATCGCCCGGCGCGGTGGCGGAATACTCAATTCGGCAGACTTACTGCATAATACCTCCGAAGACGAACTATACCGTCAAGCACTGCCGCGCGCACTCCGTATGATAGCCTACGGCACCGGAAGCATCGAAATCAAAAGCGGATACGGGCTCAATCTCCGCGACGAATTGAAGATGCTGCGCGTCATTGCCCGTTTGCGTCAAGACCTCCCGGCCAATATCGTGTCTACCTTCCTGGGTGCCCATGCCTTGCCGCGCAATTTTGCCGGGGACTACCAAGGATATGTCGACTTGGTCTGTCGCGAGATGATTCCCGCCGTGGCGCATGAAGGCCTTGCTCAATACATAGACGTGTTCTGCGACCGCGGATTTTTCACGCCGCAGCATACGGCGCAGATACTCGAGTGTGGATACCGCTACGGCCTACGGCCCAAGATTCACGCCAACGAGTTGGACTACTCCGGCGGCGTGGAAGTCGGTGTGGCGCATAACGCCCTCTCCGTAGACCATTTGGAGCACACCTCCGACGACCAAATACGCGCACTCAAAGGCACGGAAACGATGCCGACGGTACTCCCGGGATGCTCGCTGTTCTCGCGTCTGCCTTATGCCCCGGCCCGCCGTATGATTGACGCCGGACTCGGCGTCGCAGCCGCCTCCGATTACAATCCCGGCTCGACCCCATCGGGCAATATGTCGCTGGTCAATTCGCTGTTGTGCATACAGATGCGACTCACCCCTGACGAGGCACTTGCCGCCACCACCATCAACGGCGCCTATGCCATGGGCCTATCCGACACCACCGGCGCCATTGCCGTCGGCCGTCGCGCCGACCTCCGCATCACCGACCCCGTTCCTTCGCTCGCCTTCCTGCCATACTCCTTCGGCGACAACCTTACCCGCACAACCCTCCTCGCCGGCCTCCCCGCCTGATACTGAGAAAGGAGTGCGCGTAAGAGGCGTCAAATCAAGTGAATATGGACGGTCGCAAAGCATTAATGAGAGTTTTTTGGACGGTAGTAGTTATCGCTATCATCGCCATAGGTGCGCACATACACGACAGCAAAGAAGTCGAGAAACCTGTTGAGGTAGAGCCGGATACGCCTCAACCCACGTGGTATGATTTGATGTTGAACCATAAGGTTGACACATTTATCGACCCGACCATACCCTGCCCGGAGAGTGGTCGCGGCGGCTATATAAGCCAATCATCACCATCGGGGGACCCCTACGCGGCCGGGTATGACGCCGGATATGACGCCGGATATGCCGCCGGGGCGGCAAACAGTGTTTCCGGCGCCGGCTATGATGATGCAAACGAGTTTTCGGGCGAAGATGCTACGCGCTTTTGTGAAGGATACGAAGCCGGATACGAAGCCGGATTTTCGGAAGGCCTCGATCGTTTCAACTACATAAAGCGAACAGAATCCCGAGGAACACGGACATTCTTCCCCCACAACCGCTACCCCGACCCCCGGGATGAGGAATAGAAAAACAAATGCTCGCGATTATGTGGGGCCTGCTGTGTTTATTGTGTTTTAAGTGAGCACCTTGAGTACCTCTATATCCAGCAAGAATGGGATAATGCCCACATAGGTGATGCCATCTTCATCTGTCCACATTCTTTGATTACCATCTAAAACCACTATTTTGCGATAGAAGTCTCCGCTATGTCTCAACGAGAATGTCTCCTGTTTGCGCTTCTCCGGGTCATCTACATTCAGCGCGGACTGGATATACACTTTTTCTTTCCCTGTGTTCACGACAAAGTCAATTTCGTATTGAGATTGCCTCCGTTTGCCGTCAATCGTTTGGAATACTTCGACCACGCCGACATCGACACTTAGTCCGTGCATTAACAACTCGTTGTATAACATGTTTTCCATCAGGTGCGAACGTTCTTGTTGACGCCAGTTCAAGCGAGCATTCCTTAATCCTAAGTCCACGGCATAATACTTCTGAATAGACCCAAAATATTTTCGGCCTTTTACATTCCACCTTTTTGAACAACTAAAAAGATATGCGTCTTCAAGGATGTTTATGTATTTCTTGATGGTGTTGTCCGATGTTGTCTTGCCCAATATAGAACATGCAGTATTGGTC
>CAVEDT010000230.1:687-3494 GCA_963614475.1 Roseburia faecis | reverse complement strand
GTATGATGCGTATCTTCACGGGGCTGGAAATCGTATGCCCTGCCGTGAAGCAGGTGTAGTCCACCGAGGTGACATTGAATGTCTCCATAGTGGACCAAGAGTCATCGTCTCCGGTGGCGTATTGCACCTCAACGGTGGCGTCTTTTTCGCTTGAGCTCCATTTGCGAGCGTAGAAAGAAACTGCGCTCAGACCTCCTTGATTGAGCGAGACCTGCTCGATTGAGCTTCCTGCTGTCTTGCCAAAGCGCAGGCAGTATTTGCCTTCGTAGGGAGTGTCGGTGCTCCAAATGCCGGCATCGTGCAGGTTCCATGTGCCGGCGCTGCCTTCATAGGTTTTATCGTCATAATTGCTGACGTTGGTTTGGGCTTTTTCGAAATCCTCGACGATGGCATCGGCTATTGCGGTGCCCTGTATAGTTATCGCATCGTTAAAGTAACTCCCGGAGGTTGTTTTAAGTGACGTCACGTATTCGCCGGCAGAGGCCGCTCCAAGCCTTACGTAGACAGACTCGGCTGTAAGTGGTGCGGTGATTGAGGTGCCCCATTCAACACCGTCAATGCTTACTTCAAACGGAGCTGAGACAGTAAAGGTGATATTCTCGGAGAGGTTCTCGCCTTCAAAAAGAATCTCCACGACATCGGACGGTGTCATTGCTTTCGTCTTCAAGACCATGTCATCGGGGTCGTAGACGAAGAATACGGACGGCTGTGGCTCGAGCGTTGTGACGGTTACGATATTGCTTTGTGCTGTCTGCGAGGTAAGGCTGTAGGTGTATTCGGTATCAGCATCAAGACCGGAGACCTCGTAAGTCAGGGCGTCTGCGTCCACGTATACCGGGAAGCCTTCAACCGGTCCGTTCCGGTCTGCAACGTCAAGCCGGTAAGTGCCGTCAGAGAATGCATCGCCGACTTCCACCCAGCGTGCAACGAACGAATTATCGGTCACGTTTTCGGCGGGTGCGGCGGGCAGACCATCCAGAGCCTCACTTGTGAGTGTAACGTTGCTTACGGCAGTACCGTCGGTCAGTATCAGCTTGCCGGTGTAGTTGGCGGCAGCCGTGGGGCTGAAAAGTATACGGACGCGTATCCCGGTGTCGTCGTCATCGCCATCGTTGGTTGTTCCATTCGATGTCGCAAGAGTCCGGCTGTCTGCGGTGTTTGCGTTTTTGATTATTTCGGCGGACTCGAAGCCCTCACCTTCGACTGATGCGGTGATGTTGCCATCGAGACCGATTCCTTTGACCTTCAGAATTTTTTCGTTGGTGGAGCCGGTGGCTGTTGTCCCGAAAGAGATGGTGCTTCCATCGGCGGGATAGCTGAATGTGGTCGCAGATGTCGCCGTGCTTTCGTTCCATGCGGATGTTTTTTTGCTTCCCCAGATGTAGTCGGCGAGTTCGGGGTGGTCGATGAACGGGTTGCGGTTGTCCTGCTTGGCATATACAGCCTCGTTGCGGTCTATTTCCTTTTGGCTTACCGGGTCAAGAGTGTTCCAGTTGAGCAGCATGTTTACGGCCCAAGATGTGAATCCCGGGTACTTGCTTCCATCGAGCATTTCGGACGACCAGCCCGAAATCTTGTCGTTGTAAGCGGTCACCATATAGAAATATGTGCGTGCAAAGTCACCTTTATATTCGTCATCCGGCTCCCATACAGTGCCGGTGTATCCAGAAAGGGTGGATTTGCCGAGTTTTCCGAGCGGTTTTACGTTTCCCGAGGATGCCACGTAGGTGCCTCCGCTACATTCGCCAAACGGGTAGTTGGCACGCTGATTGTTGACGAAGCCGTCTGTCGGGTATACATGGAATAGATCCGTGTACATAGGTGTCGCATCGTTGAACCAGCTTTTGGGAAAAGAGTGCTCGCGGTTGTAGCAGTCGCCGATTTTGCTGTAGGTGCCGCATTGGTTGGTGCTATACGTGAATTCCTTGGTGGAATACATATCCCAAATTTTGCCGTTGTCCTTGGTGTCGGTATCCTTGAATGCAGACCATAGGCCTGAGTAACTGACGGCTGTGTGTGAAGATATTTTTGAGCAGAGGGCGGTAAGAAGTGTGGCGCCGTACTTATTTTCGCATGTCAAATAATATCCCGAGGGTATATTGTCGGAAGTTACGCCACCCGATGACGAACCGCCGGAGGAGGATCCTCCGGACGATGACCCGGGGTCGGTGCTCTCGGAGTCAGACACGGCTTTGGCTGTCAGCGATACAGCCCGTGTCAGAGAGCCGGATGTAAGCTTGAGAGTGCCGTTGAATGTTCCGGCGTTTGTGCTCTTGAAGTTTATTTGGAGTTGAGCACCGCTATCGGAGTTGACCTTGGCGGCGGACAGGGTGCTTGCTCCGGCCGAGAATCCGGTGCCTGTCACGGTGACGGTGATCGCGCCGGAAAGGTTGACGCCTTTTACCACAACGGTGGATGTCCGAGTCTTGTTTAAGGATACAGAGCCGAAATCGATGGTCGAACCGCTTGCCGGGGATGTGTAGCTTGCCGTGGTGATGCCTGTCGAGCCGCTGACTGTGGCTTTAAGCGTAACCTTGGTCGTGGTAGTACCGTTTGTCAGTTTCAGCGTTCCGGAATACGTGCCGCCGTTTGCGCCTTTGAAGTATAATTGCACGGTTGCGCCGTTAGCGGAGTTTACCTTAGCGGCACTAATGCTTGTCGCGCCTGCCGTAAAACCGGTGCCTGCAACGCTTACGGTGGTGGCGGACGTAAATCCGGAGCCTTTGACAATGATGGATTGTTGGGCGGACGTATTTGTCGAAACAGAGCCGAAGTTTACGGTTGAACCATTTGTCGGCGAAGAGAAT
>CAVEDT010000230.1:0-677 GCA_963614475.1 Roseburia faecis | reverse complement strand
GTGGTTGTCGAAGACCCCGATACGGTGGCTTTGAGCGTGACCTTCACGATAATACTTCCGCTTGTAAGAGTAAGCGTTCCGGAATATGTGCCGCCGTTTGCGCCCTTGAAATTCACTTGGACTGTAGCGCCGGATGCCGAGTTGACTTTTGCTGCGCTAAGGCTTGATGTATTGGCCGAAAAACCGGTGCCGGAAACGGCGACTGTCGTGGCCGATGTAAATCCCGAGCCTTTCACTGTGATGGACTGTTGGGCTGTGGTGTTGGCTGCGCATTTGCCGAAGTCAATGGTTGAGCCGTTTGCCGGAGAGCTGAAAGATGCGGATGTAGATTCGGCGTAATCGGTGATATTTACATTGTCAATCAATGCACGTTTGCCTGCTGTCTGTCGGAAGCGAATGCGTACCTCTCCCTCCTTGTTTATGTCGTAAGTGTACTTTGTGTAGGTGGTCGTGGCGAGGCTTGCAGTTCCGGCCGTGGTCCATGAAGAGCCGTTGTCTGTCGAATATTGCACTTGTATGGTGGCAGTACCGTCGCCGGTGGACCACGTCCGTCCGTAGAAAGAAACGGCGGCGGCTCCGTCAGATTTGCTTTCGGCCATAACGGCGGAGCTGGTGGCGCTTGTCCCGAATCTCAGGGAACGAGAGCCTTGGTACGAATTGGACGCATCGGTATAGAC
>CAVEDT010000229.1:0-3497 GCA_963614475.1 Roseburia faecis | reverse complement strand
CGACGGTCGTATTTTGCCCTGTCCCGTGGGCACAGGAGCCTCACTGGACGAGCACCCACCCATAGCCGAAAACATCGACAACACACATATTATATATACGAACCGACACGTGTGCGCGGCTCGATGCGGCAGGATATGTCGCAGCAGTCCCAATCGACGGTTTTGCCGATTTCGAGATGCGCGTATTCCTTTCAACATACTATTATTCATATCATTACACAACCTGACAACGCCTCCTGAGAGGCATCGTCCGGCCATTATTTTCCGAAATATCCGTCAAAGTTAGCCATTTTTTACCAAATTTCCCCAATCTTCCGCCACTTTGTCGCTCCAAAAGTCAGCCGACTACCTGATTATTAACACTCCGCACCCCCGATTATACCGTCTGTCGATGGTCTCGTCCGATTCTACGATTTTTATTACCATTCGACTCGTTAAAATTTTTGAATATTGATTTTAATTGTTAACTTTGCAGCGAATCTCACGCCGAAAAGGGAGCGGCCGCAGAGGCGGCCGCGCGGGCGGGAGATTATTTCACAATTAGATAGGCGTTTATTAGCGCTTGTCCTTGTCTGTCCCCGAAATGTGGCAATTTCAAACACTCAGACCAAGGATGTGCGACGGTAGACGCTCACGGGTATGATATATGCCCTTGTCCGGCTGTACCTGCGCGGTACGGTGGGCAAAGTCTATATATACCATATCGGCGTGAGGTCTGCGTTGCTCGTTTGGTTTGAGTAAGGCAATGCCACATGCCTTGGGACAGCGGACGAGCAACGATAAGGCTCTCACGCCTGTTTTTCATCACCACCAATCACCAATCTGTGCCATGCCGAGAGCCCATAGCCACCACATCCCGCCGCCATGGGCAAGTATTACAAAGATTGCAAACTATGTGAGTTCACGAAGAAGGATGACGAAACTGATGTCGCCACCCCGGACAACTATGCATTCTTCCACTCTCGCGAGTACGCCAATATTTTTGGCAAACCAAAGAAAAACGCCACAGGTCAAGACATCTACGGCTATGTAAAAATCCGTACCATCGACAAGAACAGCTCAAAACAGCGTTGCATCCACCTAAAGTATCACGGTAGGCCTATCGAGGAAAACAAAGTCGCACTGACATACCACAATAGATGCCGCCTTGGTCTTGCGAATACACGCAAAGATGATGAGGTCTACGTACGAGTTGAGAAATCAAATTGGTTAGCGTACTACTGGTATCATGGCGATTCGGGTGTGTGCTGGACGTTTCGTTTTTCCACATCCAGTTTTATTTTGTCACTCATTAGTTTTTTCAAGGAATACCTCTGCGATATCTTCAAATGCTGCTAAGAACAACACATATCAATCAAATACAACCTTATGAGTAATAACCAACAAAACTACAATTTAGGCAAACTCGACAAAAAGACGAGTTTGCGGTCGGTCTGGAAAGACGAGGCGCGGGACTTCACGCCTTGGCTGGCCAAGGACGAAAATCTCGCGCTGCTTGCCGAAGCCTTACAGTTAGACAGCCTGATTGTTGTCGAAAGAGAATCGGATGTCGGCAATTTTTCGCTGGACATCCTTGCAAGCGATGAGTGTTCGGGGCATGTCGTCGTCATCGAGAACCAGTTGGAGGACACCAATCACGACCATCTGGGCAAACTAATCACCTACGCCGCCGGCAAAGGTGCTGATACTGCCGTCTGGGTGGTCAAAAGAGCTCGGAACGAACACCGCAAGGCTGTCGAATGGCTCAACAATATGACGGGCGAAGGAATAGGATTCTTCCTTGTCGAGGTGGAGCTGTGGACGATAGACGGAAGCAATCCGGCACCACATTTCAATGTGGTGGAGCGTCCCAATGTATGGGCCAAGGCCGCCAATGACCGAAAACTGAGCAAAACCGAGCGTATGGAGCTCGACTTCTGGGAGGGATTTCGCGAATATGCCAAGGGACAGAAAGCCTACACTGCAGAATTCACCATTCCCGTAGCGCTTCCACAAAACTGGTACAACGTGGCCGTGGGTACTACTAAATGCCATATCCGCCTTGAAGCCAAGCCACAGAATGGCGAAGCCACGGTCGGCATCTGCATCCCCAACAACCACGCCCTCCACCAGCGTATGCAGGCCGATGAGGAACAAATCGCACAGGCCATCGGCGTTGACAAGTCTGAAATCCTATGGACGCGTAACAAAGAATCTCGCTTCTACATCGCCAAGAAAATCGACATGAACAACGCCAAGCAGTGGCCAAGCATCTATAAATGGCTCTGCGAGTACGCCGTCAAAATCAAAAACGCCATCAAAGGATATATCTAACACAAACGGGGACACGGACGCATGCCCGTGTTCCCCACTCAAAACAAACAATATGAACAAAAAAATCAAACGCTTAGGCTTGCTGCTGCTCCTGCTGGCAGCAATCCTTACCGCCCATGCAGGTGAATTATTCAGCTATAATGGGCTGTGGTTCCACACTTACGACAAGGGAGACTCGTGCTTTGTTGCAAGCAATAGTGGTGCAACAGGTGCAATCGTCATCCCTGAGGTAGCCGAATACGATGGCAAATCATACAAGGTCACTTCCATTGGAGATAATAGTACTTCTTATGCTGCGATAAATGGTGTCTTCTATGAATGTACAGGGCTTACTTCCGTAACATTCCCAAAAAATGTTACTTTTATAGAGGAATTCTCATTCTATGGATGTACCGGGCTTACAAGTCTCGACATCAGAAATGTAACTAAATTGGGGCGTGCTGCCTTTGCGAACTGCGACGGACTCACAAAAATAGTTCTTGGAGACGTATCCGTATGGGCTGGTCCTACAGGAGCTAGTCAGACCCAGCCAAATGATGCGTTTTCAGGATGTGATAATTTGGAAACCATCGTTTTTAATGGCACAAAGACCATCGGGAATGGTGCCTTCAGCGGATGTAACAAACTCTCGACCATTGACCTTAGTGGAGTAACAACGATTGAGGCTTTCGCATTTATGGGCTGTAAAAATCTAAAAAAAGTCATTTTAGGAGATGTGTTAACGTGGGGGGAAGACTGGATTATGAATGGATCGCCAGACGACTGGTATATCACAAACGGCGCGTTCATGGGATGCAAAAATCTGGAAAACATAGATTTTGGAAATGCAAAATCAATCGGCGCTGATGCTTTCAGCGGATGCACAGGACTGACAAGCCTCGACTTCAAAAACGTGGAATCAATAGGCAGCCGCGCTTTCGCAAACTGCAGTGGATTAAAGAAAGTCTCTCTTGGCAATGTAAATTCTTGGCCTGGTGAGTATTCTTTCGATATACATGATTATCAAAATTATGCTTTCATAGGTTGCAAAAATCTTGAGGTTATAGATTTCGCAAATGCTAAATCTGTCGGCACATATACCTTTAGCAACTGTACAGGTCTGACGACTCTCGACTTCAAGAACGTAGAATCAATCGGCGCTAACGCTTTCAACGGCTGTATAGGTCTGACGGCTCTCGACTTCA
>CAVEDT010000228.1:2698-3501 GCA_963614475.1 Roseburia faecis | reverse complement strand
TTGATATTCTATTGAAATCAGCAGGAAATTATATGCTGTCTTCCGAAAAAGCTCGAGATATTATCGATAACGTAAGAGCCGCAATGAAATCATGGCGCAATGAAGCTCGGAAACAAGGGCTTTCACAGCGCGACATTGACATATTCGCACCACGTTTTGACAAGTGGATTTGAAATAAGCCATTTCATTGGTTTGCTGTTTTTCGGCCTATACGCCAAATCTTTAACCACATAAAGTTTTTATTTTTAATGCTTTGGCATACCGGCCAGTGTCTTTGATGTGGCTCCGGCGCTCGTTTTGAGCCATACGCCGGAATATACAATCTGCGACCTATGTTCACTGACAAACGAAACATCGGTCGCAGATTATACTGATTATTCCATTTCGAGCTCTTCCTTTATCACTCTTTCGGTATCTCGCTTGAAATCGGTACGATTGTAGTGATCACCGCTACACATTTCGCAGCTACAAGGGTTGCCGGTGGTGCGATACACCTGACACCACTTCACCTTGCGAAGCTCTTTCCATGTCTCTGCTTCGCGCAACTTTCCGGTTAAGGGATCTTCAAGGTACGCGCTAAAGTATGCTCGAAAAATCAGGCGTAAACGATTACGCCACACGCGTTTGTTTTGAATGCGTCGCCACGCACGAGTTGATGTTCTGTCCATCGTCACGTTCTTTTATTGATTTCCGGAACGTGATATTTACGGCTGTATAAGAGCTTTTGTTGTTCATATCCATCAAGCTGTTGTTTATATCCATCAAGTGCTTTTAATATTGTCCAGCAAAATGTGCACCAAAAA
>CAVEDT010000228.1:1982-2688 GCA_963614475.1 Roseburia faecis | reverse complement strand
ATTCAAGGCTCAAGATATCGCATCATGAACACCAACCGACCGCTCACGGCGCATCTTTGCATTCTCGCCGCATGTATCATCTGGGGGCTGATGTCTCCCATAGGCAAGGTAGCCATGCAAAACGGCATCGACGGCATCGACCTCGTACTCTTTCGTGCCGGCGGCGGCGCCATATTGTTCTGGATTACATCCCTATTCATGAAGCGCGAACACGTGCCTTTGAAAGATATTTTGGCCTTCAGCGGCGCCGGAATACTCGGTCTCATCGGCAACCAGTGCTGCTTCACTATAGGCCTGGGCATAACCTCGCCCTCCAATGCCAGCATCGTGACCACCTCGCTGCCCATATTTGCCATGATACTCTCGGCCATCATTCTCAAGGAACCCATTACCGGCAAAAAGGCTGTGGGCGTCGGCATCGGATGCGCCGGAGCACTGATACTGATTTTGGGCACCGCCACGGCTCACGACTCGCGCGCCGGAGACATCCGCGGCGACCTGCTGTGCATACTCGCCCAATTCTCTTTTGCGCTATACCTCGCTATCTACCGCGACTACCTACGTCGATACTCACCCATCACGGTCAGCAAATGGATGTTCACCTGGGCCACGCTATTCCTCACCCCGTTCCTACTCGGGCATGTCAAGGCCACCGACTGGAGCGCTGTCAGCACCGGGGCATGGCTCGGCACCGCCTTCGTAGTGG
>CAVEDT010000228.1:0-1972 GCA_963614475.1 Roseburia faecis | reverse complement strand
TCGTAGTGGTATGCGCCACCTACCTGGCCTACCTGCTGATGCAGACAGCACAGAAAATTCTGAGGCCGACCGTAGTCAGTGTCTACAACTACGTGCAGCCCGTTGTGGCCGTTGCCGTTAGCCTTGCAGCCGGTATGTGCATATTCACGTGGAAGCAAGCATTAGCCGTCGCGCTGATATTTGGCGGCGTATGGCTCGTAATCAAATCCAAATCGCGCCACGACATGGATGCCGAAGCCGCCCGTGCCGGGCAAAAGGCAGACAAATAACCGCTCCCACGCTGCATCGGGCGCAACCGTAGCACAGCACGCACAACCGTTCAGATATGATAACAGTTGTGCAAAACTTTCATAAAAGTACGCGCACGCACAGCGCACACGGCGGCATTGCGCCGAATTTTTGCTACCTTTGCCAATAGCGACACCAAAAGTAGCGACGTCGCCACGTGCAATGGACAACGCCCAATTGACAATGGACCCGATAATGGTAGTGCTGACAGGGCTACTGCTCAGCGCCGCCGTAATCTTGGCGTACTTTCGCCGTAAGCCTGCGGCGCTGTGCGCCTATATCGGTATGTGGACTTGTCGTGCCGGGCTTTCGGCCGTTTGGGACATCAGCGAGATGGTATTATGGGGCTTTGTAGCTCTTATAGCCACCATACTTGCATACTCGGACCGCCGCGACAGCGAGGACTGCGACAGCGCACGTCCCTTCGTGGTCACCGGAACACTCACCGGCGCCATCGTCGGGCTGATAGTCAACACCATGGCCGGGCTGATTTTAGGCGCTGCCGTCGGCGCGGTATTCGGAATGCTGGCGTTTTCGCGCATCAATACGCATGCCCGGCAGCACTGCCCGTTCCCATCGCGCCCGTTTTGGGAAACGCTGTTGCGCACCGGCGCCGCAGCCGTCGTCACTATGACTATTGTCGGCATGGCATTAGCGCGTCTGCTGACACTCACCACTCTATGACCTCTCTGACATGAATAGAATACTGACACTTTTCACCATATTCGCGGCCACGATGATGGTCGGCCTCGGGGCCTACGCCCAAAGGCCGCGCATATCGCATGTCCACCCCGACATGGCCAAAATCAAGGAAGCCTCCACCGACCCGGCATCGCAGTTCTATTTTCCCGGACTTATGGAGCGATTCTTCAAAGACGATACCACTATGACCGCCGAACAATATCGCTACTTCTACTACGGCGCCATATTCCAGGAGGATTACGACCCGTATCGGCCGTCACCGTTCGAAAATGAGGTCAAGCAACTGGGACCTACATATCTCAAACGCGACCACCTATCTAAGAGCGAATGCTACCGCATAATCAGCGTTGCCGAAAAAGTCCTCGGCGACAACCCTCTGGACCTGCGACAGCTCAACTATATGGTATACGCCTACAAATGTCTCGGCAAAGTCAACATGGCCAAAATATGGGCCTCAAAGCTCAACAACCTGCTGCTGACCATAGCATCGTCGGGCACAGGCGACAACCCCGAGAGTGCCTGGGTCGTAGCCTATCAGGCCCACGAATACGACTTCTTTAACCTCTCCGGGGCACAAGTCACCGTCACCGACTCCGAATTTGTCGAGCCTTACTACGAAAAAGTCACTGTCAAGGTGGGCAAAAAAGACCCCAAGGAAAGCGACCATTACTTCGACCTGCACCACATGCTCGAACAATACTACCTCAAGCACCCCGAAGAACTCGAACGGCAATAGCCACGCACGACTATGAATTTCCGCAAAGTACTCCTCTCCGCGACATGCGTCCTCTGTGCATGTGTCGCCGCTTTGGCCGGCGAGACAGACGCACTGCGCGCCAAGGCCGCACGGTATGTCGCACAAGGCGAATGGCTCAACGCCAGCGCTATATACTGGCTTATACTGGACCGGACGCCAGAAGACACAGACATATACGCCGATGCCATGATCAGCAATACACTGGCCGGCGATACAACCGCCGCC
>CAVEDT010000227.1:0-3505 GCA_963614475.1 Roseburia faecis | reverse complement strand
GTTATTTACACTCTTGTATCCGATGTATTGGCCGTCTTTGCTTGCATGAATGTACATGCCGACGCCCGGGCCGGATACCATCGGGACCATCTTGCCGTTGCGTATTACGGAGATGTCCTTACCACGTTCGGTGGCAACCACGATGCCCGCGCGAGTGTTCAGCATAGTGCTGACGTATCCGTGCGAAGCGGCATCGTAGAAGGTGATGCCCTGCTTGGCTTCGGTGACGGCGGCAGAAGCGCTGACAGTGGCTGCCAGAGCTGCGGCGATACCGAAGACACGGAGGCTGAATTTTGCGTTCAGATCCATAAGGTGCTGGTTATTAGGATTATTTATATATTTGGTTAATATGTTTAATTCGTTACAAGCATTCGGAGTGGTATTTCCCCCGGATGCCATAAGATTGTGTCCTTGAGGGTAATTGTATAGGTTTTTGTCGGGCATAAGCGCCGACGGAAGAGGCTGTGGCTTCACGGTCGTTTCATGGCGGTGCGGGCAATAACAACTGCCGGAAGTAACAGGAAGTACGTCACAATAATAATTGTGAATGTCATAGAATGCGCCGTGCGGACGCTTGATACGCAGGATATTGCGCCTGAGGCCGCACAATATGCCGGCCATCACCGATGACGGCAGGCTGCATACGGCACAAAGTTACACATTTTTTCGCGTAGTTGGCTGTAGTTTTCGCAAAAAATGCGTTACTTTGCACATAATATAATAAGGCAAAATGGATTTCGAATTAGATATGCGGGTCTTGACCCTCGACATGGGTGTCGTCGAATGGTGCGGCCGCGAGCTTGAAATAATGGCCCGGGAATTTGACCCGGAGCTGATTATAGCCATAGCGCGCGGTGGCGTCACGCTGGGCAAGTACATGTTTGAGGATGTCCCCCACTTAGACGTAGACATACATCGTCCTTCGACGATATGGAAGCGCAAGTTGCACTCGATTATGCGATTGACGCGCTTTTTGCCACGATGGATAGGCGATGAACTGCGTATAGCCGAGGCCAAGCGTCTGTCCATGCACAAGCCGAGAGCCATTGTGGCGACACCCGAATCGGTGAAGGAAATGCTGGATGCCGCGCAATATGCCACGCGTATCCTGGTGGTGGACGACGCCGTCGATTCGGGAGCCACGCTTCGTGCCGTTTTCGACGCTCTGAAGGATTGCGGGGCGGAGGTACGCGGCGCATCCATAGCCTTGACCCGTCCCGACGCGGTGGCATACCCGTATTACCATATATTCCAGCCGGGAACGCTGGTGCGCTTTCCGTGGTCTGCGGATGCACGCCGTCGCCAGCTCACGCCGCGATACATGCAATGGCAAAAAAAGAAGAGATAGACATTTACGACCTGGACGAGACAGTGTTGCACGGCAACAGCACTCGCCTGTACCTGGACACGTTGCTGTATGTGGCGCGTCGACGGTGGCAGGCGATCACGTGGTTGCGCACCGCCACGGTGGCTGCGCTGCGGCTGTCGCGTGTCATAAGTCACCGACGTTACAAATGGCTGCTGTGGCATGCCGCCACCGGGCTGTCGAAAGATGCCGCCACCGTATTCCGGGATGAGTATGCACGCCGTTTCCGGGAAATGCTGCGTCCGTCGATACTTACGGCTTTGGAGCGGTCGCGTTGCGACCGACACCATATCTTGATCGCCACGGCCGCGTATGCCGAGGTGCTGAGCCCGTTGCGCGCCTTTATAGACGGATCGGTGGCCACCGAGACAGCGACAGTGGCCAAGTATCGAGATTACGTAGAATGTCGTGGAGACGAAAAGGCACGCCGTGCACTCCGATATGTCGAGGAACGCGGCGCCACGGTCAGTATCATTTACACCGACGGCAAGGATGACGCTCCGTTGATGGCCGCCTTTCCTAAATCGGTGCATTGCATAGTTTTGCCTAACAGCTGACGGCCACAGCCACGATTACAAAGCCCAGAGCGTAGGCCAGCATCAGGACAGCCGTGGCCCCCAAGAGGGGATTGAGTCGAGCGCCGCGCCGTACGCTCAGGATTGCCCAAAGCAGTGTGTGCAGGGCGGCATAAGCCACCGGAACAATCCACGCGGCTCCTCCTATGGCGGCCCACAGCGGCGACATAAGCAGCACCGCCCCCCATCCGCACAGAAGATACAATATCGATGTTGCACGTCGCCCCAGGGCTACAGCCAAGGTGTGCTTGCCTACGGCCCGGTCGTCGTCCCGATCGCGATAGTTGTTTACGATAAGGACGTTGGCTCCCATAAGGCCGAGAGCTATCGAGCCGCGGAAGACGTCCGCATCAAAAGTACCGGCTTGGACATAGTATGTCAGATTGACGGGGATGATGCCGAAAAATGCGATGACTGCAACCTCGCCCAGGCAATGCCGGGACAGCGGCCACGGTCCGGCGCTGTAAGCCAGCGCGGCCACGGCTATACCCATTCCGGCCGGCACAAGCCACCATCCGCCCCAATGAACCAGGCACAGTCCGACGGCACATGCGCAAGCCAGTACGACGTAAGTGGCCACGGCCATAGCCTTGGGCGTGATGTCGCCTTCGGTGACGCCACGACGCGGACCTTGACGTCCGCGACGGTCAAGCCCGGCACGAAAATCATAGTATTCGTTGGCAAAATTGGACGCCACTTGCGCCAATACGGCAAAAGTCAGGCATAGCACCGCTTGCGCCGGGCCGAAGGCACCGTGCAGTATCGCGTAGGCACAGGCTGCGCATACTCCGGCCACTGATACGGGCAGTGTACGCAGGCGCATAGCCTCTACCCAACACGCTACGGCCGAGCGGCGGCGTGTGTCGCTGTCGTGTGCTCCAACGTTTTCCGTCTTGACGGCATCGGGTTCGATGATGTCGGCTTGGGCGTTGTCTGTCTTGATGTTTTCCTCTTTTTTGTCGTTAGAAGTCATCTTAGTGTTTGTGCTCCGGGATGCTCTCCCGTGCTGATGTGACGGTGGGGCTATTATACCCCACTTCGGATATTATGCTTCGGATGAGGAGGTCGCGTAATCAGTCCTTGTCGTCGGTATCGGGTATGAAATTGTCGTCCATGGCGGCGGCTTGGTCCCACGCTTCGGGGCTGATGGTGCGCAGGTCTTCGCCTTCGTCCTCGTATTCATCGGCAAAATAGTAGCGGTATTCCGGATCTACGTAGTCGGCATTGTTGGCGAATATGAATGCGTCTTCCTGCGGGTCGCGGTGGCTTTCGTCGAGGTCGCGAGTGGCGATATCGGGCGTGGCCAGACGATTGGCGTCATCGGTGACGGCGCGCCACAGCATATCCTTGAGTTCGGTGATGCCCTGGCCGGTGACGGCGCTGATAAATACGTGCGGCACGTCAGCGGGCAGTGTCTCGGATATGGCTTGCATCAACTCGTCGTCCAGCATATCGCTTTTGCTGACGGCCAATACGCGGTGTTTGTCCACCAGTTGAGGATTAAATTGCTGAAGTTCGCGCAACAGGATTTCATACTGTTCGGTGATGTCATCGGCGTCAGCCG
>CAVEDT010000226.1:0-3506 GCA_963614475.1 Roseburia faecis | reverse complement strand
GATAAGGCGTGGTCGTGGAATAGATGGAACCGGTTGTGTCTTCTTGCTACATTCGATATCTTGATCACTCGGGCAGAGAACTGGTTGCTCGGCCATCATTAGCCTGCTGATCGCGAGCCAATTGAAGTCGGCGTTGGAGCTTTTCGCAGTTCTTACGCGCGTAGAACAACTGAGTCTGAAGCGAGGCTAAATGCTCTGATGCGACAATAGCATCCGCCAGGGCGGCATTGACGGCAATAGAATGAGTCTTACCGGCGGCATCGGTGATTATGGCGCTGATGCTTTTGCCGGAATTGGCTTGTAAGGCTTGTGCCAGCGGTGCCGCTGCCTCGGTTCCTACATTGAAACGCCATGCGCCATCGCTGTGCACACATGCATCGGCGCTTATTGCAACTTGAGCCAAAGTGTTGCCGGATGCATCCCTTAGGGACAGAGCCGTAGGCGCCTTGACCGAAATAAGAGTTGCTGCGATAAGCCATGGCATATCCTCGTCCACTACGCGCGGCTGTATGGCGTTACGATTGGCTGCAAGGTCGATATTTGCAGCATTGCGGTGTACACGGTACGAACCCATAGTAGAAGACGTTTGTCGTGTTACAAAGTCTTTGGACGCATCATCGATGGCTACGGTCAGCGAGTCGGCGCGCGCAATCCATACGGGAAGCATGCTTTGGGCTTGGGTTACCTGAGCTTGAGCCTTTTCAGCCATGATAGCCTTGCGTAATGCGATGCTGTCCGGATAGCGCACATTGAGGCTATCCATGAGAGCGTAAGCCTGTTCGTAATTGCCCGCTGCAATACATTGGTGTATTGAGTCGACAAGGACGTGTGCGCCGTTGTCTGCGTTTCCGCTGCAACTTCCGAGAGATACTGTCGCTGTAGCCAGTGCGACCACGGCAAGTGCCTTAATATTATTTACTGCGTTGTACATCTTTTACTCCTTTGACTGTTTTGATTTTCTTGATGAGATTATTAAGCGCCACGGTGTCGCCTACGCCGACCACGACATACCCCTGGAAGAGTCCGTCATTGGAGTCTACGGCGATGTTACGCAGCGAAGTGTTGCGTTCCTTTGTGATAATGGATGTTATATTGGTGATTATGCCTATGTCGTCTTGCCCCAAAATACGTAGAGTGGCCGACATTTGGCCGTCAAAATGTCCGCTCCATCGTGTGCGAATGATGCGATAGGGATATTTCTGCTTGATATTGGCGGCGTTGGGGCAGTCCGAGCGATGAATTTTGATGTAGCCTTCAGCCGAAATAAATCCGAAGACATCATCGCCGTAAATAGGATTGCAGCAGCGTGCCATCTTGTAGTTCATACCTTTGACACCGTTGCCTTGTCCTATAACGAGGACATCGGAGGCATTCGTTGCGTTGTCCTCGTTATCGCGCAGTACGAATTCTTCGGCACTAACCGTCGGGGTGGTGACTTCGGAGGCCTTGTCGCGCATGGACTCATACTGTTCCAAGACATCGTTGATGTCGGTATGCTCTTCGCCGAGGCTGCTGTAAAAATCTGTGGTCGTTTTGAACCCAAGTTTACGGATAAGTCGGGTCAGTATATTTTCCTCAATCTCGATTTTGCGGTTCTTGAATCGGCGCTGCAATAATTCCTTGCCCAATTCGGCTGCACGGTTTTGCTGTTCCTTGAGTGTGACACGTATCTTATTGCGAGCCTTGGAGGTGACGGCAAAAGACAACCAATCACGCTTGGGTTGCTGCTGCGGCGAGGTAAACACCTCGACCGTATCGCCGCTTTGCAATTTGTAATTGATTTTACGATTGCTGCCATTGACACGTCCGCCGGTGCATTGGCACCCCAAGCGTGTATGTATATGGAACGCGAAATCAAGCAACGAGGCGCCTAAAGGCAGTCTGTATAGGTCTCCTTTGGGGGTGAACACAAAGACTTCCTTGTTATAGACGTCCATGGTCATATTCTTCATCAACTCCGAAGGTCCGTTTTCGGCCGTCTCAAGGATATCGCGCACATTTTTCATCCATACGTCTAGGTTGCCTTCGCTCTTTATTCCCTTGTATCGCCAATGGGCGGCAAGACCTTTTTCGGCGATTTCGTCCATACGCTTGGTGCGTATCTGTACTTCCACGAACCTGTTGTCAGGACCGCAGACAGTGGTGTGCAGCGATTCGTAACCGTTGGTTTTGGGTACTGAAATCCAGTCTTTGGTGCGTGAGGGATTGGGTTGATACATATCAGTGACCACCGAATATGCAAGCCAACATTCGGCTTTTTCGCGCTCGAGAGGAGTGTCAAGTATGATACGTATCGCAAAAAGATCGTATATGTGCTCGATGTCATTCTTCTGCTTCTTCATCTTATTCCAGATGGAATAGATGCTCTTTGTTCGACCTTTGATATCGAAATGCAGACCGGCCTCGATAAGTTTTTGCTTGACCGGGGCGATGAAAGCATTGATATACGCATCGCGTCGAGCCTTGGTCTCGTTAAGCTTATGGGCGATGGATGTATATGTCTCGCGGTCGGTATATTTCAGCGAGAGATCTTCGAGTTCGCTCTTGAGTGTGTATAGGCCGAGACGGTGAGCCAAAGGAGCGTAGAGGTATGCAGCCTCCATCGCCACTTGGCGTACGGCGTCTTGATTGGGGTGGTGGTTGATTGAACGCATCAGTACGACGCGAGCTACAATCATGATGATAATGACACGTATGTCTTCGGCGAGTGTCAGCAATAGACGCTTGAAATTCTCGCTTTCGATGGCTGCGGCATGCGTAGCGTATAGGTCACGTGTCTTGAGAAGGCATCGCACGATTGTGGCAATGTCATCGCCCCAACGAGTCTTAACATCATCGAGGGAGATGCATTGGTCGTGGACGATCTCATGCAGCAGTATGGCAATTGCTATAGCGCGGTCGGCGCCCAGGCTGTCGCATAGCAGTCTTGTCGTGGCAATACTCTGGTTTAGCGGGTGCAGTCCAAAGGTGTCACGCTTGAGTTTCCCGGAAACGATAGCCCGTGCGATGACGTCCTCAAGTGTAGCTGTATCTTCTTCGGACACTCGCCCTTGGAGGGTCTGAGTCAGTTGGCCGAACTCTTGGGAAAGGGCGGCCAACTCTTCGGGATTTATGATGTCGGTCGAAATGTCGGTTAAATCGGACAGACGCATGATTATTGATGTATTATGTCTATTCCTATGTCTGCTGTCTATGGAAGTCAGCTGTTTGTATACTTGATGCGACTATATGCTTCAATTGTGCAGATGCATGGTTGAGTGCCTAATAGCCGTGAATTATGTGTCTCCTAATTAGTCAATACAAAATTACTGAATTTCTGCTTTTTCCCGGCTGTCGTAAAGCCTTTTTTTGTAGTACGCTCGGCTTTTTCAGTTATTTTTTAGATTGAGGATTTTAGGACCGCAAGGTTGCCTTATTCGGTTGCCTGTTATTTGACCGGAGGAGAAAAGTGGTAAGCATCCGAAATAAGCCGGCTTGCAGGGGGCGATTTTGATGGCGAACTTTGC
>CAVEDT010000225.1:2082-3518 GCA_963614475.1 Roseburia faecis | reverse complement strand
AGTTCTCTGAGGTGTTGTACGTTGTCAGTGTCCCGTCGTTCATCACCTGGGCGTTGCCGCCTACGAGGTTGTCGAATTCGATGAGTTTGCCACTCTTGTCGGACCATCCGTATCGCAGGGTGACCTTATCGCCGGGGTTGAGACGGTTGAGAGCTTCGCGTTTGTCTCCGCGGCCCACGATGGCGAGGTCATAGCTGCCGATGGTGCCTGCTCCGGCATCTTGTACTACTTTGGCGACGGTAAAGGTTATGTCCTTGCCTCCGGCGTTCCAGTTTTGGCCTTCATCGATGGTCAGGTAGACTTCGGTGGCGCAGTTGGGAACAATCTTGAAGTGCGTGGTGCCGTTGTCTGTGTAGGTGTCCACGCATTTGAACGAGCGATTGGTCGGGTAGTAGGAGTTGTAGATATTGACCTCGTTGTCGCGTACGGTCTTATTGACGGTGTATATTTCCATCTCGCCGGTGGCTGTCGAGTTGATGTATCCGGCCCAAGAGAAGTAGTTGCCGCTATGTACGGTGCCTTCGGGGGTTATGCCCACGATGCCGGTGTGCTTGTATCCGCCGTTCCATTGGTCGGCGTGCATGTTTGTTTCGGAGATTATTTTACCGTTGCGGAGGTTGCCGTTATACGTCAGGCCCACGAGTTCGTCGCTGAAGGGGGGCTGTCCGCTTACGCACCAGAAGTTGGCATTTGCACCGGCCAAAGCGATATGTCCCGGCGATGTTTGGCGCTTGGCAGCGTTGACCAGTGCTTCGGTGCCGTAGAGTTTGTCGGAGGCTTGCGTGGTCTCGATACTGTTGTAGGGGTTGGATGCGTCTATACGCAAGATATTGACATTGAGCGGATACTCGGGTATGCGTATGCGTGTGTAGCGTACGCCGGGGCCGAGCTCACGATCTTGTAGGGTCGTGATTTGGTATTCAGTGTCTTTTAGAGTGACAGTTTCGGCGTAGCACGTCGTGGCCATAGACGCGGCAGCCAATAGGGTTAGGGTAAAATTCTTCATGTACAAACGTTTGATGCAGTTATACGTTGGTTGTTGGTTATACGTAGGATTGTTGGTCGTATATAGGATAATGTGCTGAGATACAAGCCTTTTGCGCGTTTTGAAGACCGTAGACGTACAATAGCTCGTATCTATACGACAAAGATAAAACTAAAAGTTGGTATAGCACATATAAAATACGTTAAAATACAGAGACATAGCATTCAAAAAACGTCAAAGCCCGGCAGTGCGATGCTGTCGGGCTTTGTGAGGCTGAGCCTTAGTGGGTTGTCAATGTTCGTCAAAGGTGAGGTCGGAGAATCCTTCGGGGTCGAATTCGTCATCGTTGTAACCCTCTTCATCAAATTCTTCGCCGAAGTCTTCGATGGATGCTGCTTGTTTTGCGGCTTTGGCATCGATATCGGCTTCGAAGCGATTCATATCAATATGC
>CAVEDT010000225.1:0-2072 GCA_963614475.1 Roseburia faecis | reverse complement strand
CGGGGCTTTGCCCATAGACAATGTGCATACGGGGTCTTTGAGAGACTTGCCGGTTATGATTTTTTTGAGTTGCAGGAAGAAGGCGCGATCGGTCAGGTAGTCGAATACAAACATCAGTTTTTGGCCTTCATCGTCAATATAGTCGCTGAGGATGCATTCATCCATCAGGTAGGTGTCTTCGTCACTGTCTGTACCCATGTCTTCCAGCGTGATTTCTTTCTCTTTTTCCCAGCTGTCATCGCACAGGAAGAACGAGCACATCTCCGAGCGGTCGTATTTTACAGCATCGCAGATGGCGTTCCTGAGGTCGAGGAAGGTGTCGTCGGCGTCTATCTCGATTTCTCTCTTGAAGTTGTCTACTTCGTCCGAAACTAAGCGAAAATTGAAAATCATATACTTAAAGTCTATTGGTTACGAATTGTTGTGTCATCGGGGCACGACCTCGGCCGCTGATACCCGTCAAATGACAATGCGAAATTAGTAAATCATTTTTGGTTTCAACAAACATTTTCGCCGAAATCTGATTTTTTTTCTCACGAATGATGTCGTCGGCACTGACGATACTTGTCCGGGATGTCGCCTACGTGGGGGATTCTCAGGCCTGAACGGACGCTGTCGGCGTGTCTTAGGCCCGGAAAGACGCAGGGCGGTTGTTAAAATTTGCTTATTTTGGCGTGTAAGTGCAAAGATTTGTGCAAAATCAGCGAAAAGGTATTTGTGGTTTACGGATAAGTTTCGATATTTGCAGAACAATTATCGACACATCAGTTACATCTGCATTTTGCATAAACCTTTTACTACTTTCAGAACAGAAATTTTTCATGGAAAGACAATTTGACAGCTTGGATTTGAAGATACTTGGGCTGCTTGCGACCAATGCTCGTGAGTCGTTTCAAGAAATAGCACGTGTGTGCGATCTTTCGGGCGCGGCCATTCATCAGCGTATCAAGCGACTTGTAGCCAATGGCGTGATACGACGCTGGGATTGTGTAGTCAATCCCGAGGCTTTGGGCTACAAGATTTCGGCATTTGTAGGTATTCATCTTATGGAGCCGTCGAAGATTCGCGAGGTTGTCGAAATACTGCGAGCCATCCCCGAGGTGGTGAGTTGCAATGTGACATCCGGACGCTATGACCTGCTAATTCGCATTATGGCTCGAGACAACGAACATCTGTTCCAGCTTTTGCAATCCAATATTCACGCCAAATTTGCCTCTCAAACCGAGACGCTGATATGCTTTGACGAAGCCTTTACGCGTCAGGTGGGCCTTGAGGAATCGGCACAGTAAATGCTGCGAGCGTTTTTTTGCGGTCGGGATGTGATAGTATAATCTGACCGCAATAGCATAAATATCAGATATATACGATATAACAAACGCACATACGGCATATAGCCCGAAACTCGAGCGTATGCCGTATGTGTGTTTGTTATGCTTGGGTTGAGTGGAGCCGACTAAGCCCGGCGTCCGGTCAAGATATAGGAGGGGTACGACTAATCGAGTATTTCGCCGTAGGTGTCGAAGGACAAGTCCGTGCCGTCTGACAAGGTGATATCGTATCCGTATCCGGTGACGGTGATGCTGACAATGGCTTCGTAGGGATAGTAGTATCCGACAAAATTGATGATGCGCGGCGGCACGATGCCTGCCGGAACGCTTGAGTCCCAGGGAGCGGATACGAAGTACCAATTGCCCCAGGCGTCAAAGCCGACTCCGGTACCGTCGGCGAGGTTGACGCGATAGTATCCGTCTGAGCCGCTGCCGTAGTAAAATGCTTCGACGACAGGTACGTCATAGTAGTAATAATCCAGAAAGTCCCAAGCCTGAGAGGGTAGGTCGCGAGGGTCAATGGCATAGCCTTCGTCATCATTGCAGGACGTGAACGTGGCCATTGAGACGATGAGCACCAATAGCAGTGCCGGGTGTTTCTTGAGTTGTTGCATAGTATGGGTTGTGGGATGAATCGGACGCCGTATTATTTGCGTCGACTGAAGGTGAACAATCTGTTGAATATGAAGTTGCAGGCGGTGTAGACCACGTTGCCTATGAGCGTTGCTATGCCATAGCCCGAGA
>CAVEDT010000224.1:0-3527 GCA_963614475.1 Roseburia faecis | reverse complement strand
ATGTGCAGGATGATGCTGTGCTCAATGGTCTGGCCACGCATGTGCCTGTGGGGCGTAGTGCCGCATGGGTTCACTACGAAAAAGGTACTGAGGTCGCCCGTTTGATTTTAACTATGAAATTCGGCAATCGTCCCATGCTCGGCACCGAAATGGGACGAATTTTTGCACGCGAACTTATGCCTACGGGATTCTTCGGAGGTATGGATTTGATTATACCTATTCCGTTGCATTGGAGTAGGTTGATGAGACGCGGTTACAATCAAACGGAATTTATCGCACGTGGTATAAGTTCGGTCACCGGGCTGCCTATAGATACGGAGTTACGGGCTGTACGCCGCCATCCGGCACAAGCGCGCAAAGATGCCGAACAACGCAAGGCCAACCTTGCCGGAACGATGGAATATTGTGGCCCGGAAGGAGCATTGACCGGTCGCCATGTCCTGCTGATAGATGACATCGTCACCACCGGAGCGACAATGCGAGAGGCGGTACGTGCTTTGGTGCAGGATAGCGGAGTAGGGCGCGTGAGCATTCTGTCGTTGGGCCGTGCACATTCAATCAACGATTGACAACCGATATAGTAATACAATAATTGACAATCCTATATTATGATAGTAAAAAGATCCAATATACTGGCTGCATGCTTTTTTGTCGTAATAAGCGCGTTTGCACAACCTTCCGAGCAAGAAGTACGCGTCACCAATCACTCGGCGGGCATTGTGCTTGCCGGGACATTGATCACCCCGTCTTCACCCAAGGCCGTATGTGTACTTGCGACCGGAAGCGGAGCTCAGGATAGAGATGAAACGCTGTTGGGGCATAAACCATTTAAGGTTTTGGCCGATAGTCTTGCCGACCGGGGATATGCTGTATTACGTATGGATGATCGCGGCGTCGGGGCCAGTGGTGGCAGCTTTGCCGGAGCAACGGTAGATGATTTTGTGACAGATATTGCGGCCGGAGTCGGATATGTCGAATCGCTGTTTCGGGATATTCCGGTATGTGTTATCGGTCATTCGGAAGGAGGAGATATTGCCATACGTCTCGGAGCTTCGGACAAACGTGTGGATATGATAGTTACGCTGGCTGCACCGGCATGGCGCGGTGATTCGGTGATAATGTCGCAATGCCGGGAGATGGCCGTGCGTATGCTCGGACATTGGGACGGTGAAGCGCTACAACGCCAATTGCTTGACATCGCCATGAGCGACGCGTCCGAATTGAGTGTACGTATGTCCTTGCAGTATGTCCTAATGTCCTTGCCCGAGGCATCCATTCCGCAGGTGCGCGAACAGCTAATGGCTTCTGCCGCTCAAATGTCCACGCCATACTATCGTCGTATGCTCCGCTACGACCCGATACCGGATATAGAGAAGGTCAAGTGTCCGTGGCTTGCACTCAACGGCGACCGCGATGTGCAGGTGCTGTGTGCCAACCTCGATACCATAGCCACGCACGCTCCCCAAGCCGATACGGTGACAATGGCAGGACATAATCATCTTTTCCAACACTCTACCACCGGGATGCCTGATGAGTATGCGTCATTGCACGAAGATATATCCATCGAAACCTTGAATACGATAATATCCTGGCTGGATACACATATAGTGATTCGATAGCCGAAAAAACTGTGCTACAAGATATTAAGCGCTGATAAATACGAAAAACGAGGCGAGTCTCAATGACCAGCCTCGTCTGCTTATGTTTTTACGAAAGTATGGTAACTTTCTCGAGTTTCGGAATATTATTCCTCTTGATTCTTTTCGGCGTATTCTTTGAGCAGTTTCTCCTGAACGTCAGCCGGAACGAGTTCGTAGGAGGCGAACTTCATAGTGAACGATGAACGTCCGCCGGTGATGGAGCTAAGCTCGGTGGAGTAGTTGGCCATTTCTTTGAGGGGCACTTTAGCCTGGATTTTCTCCAAACCGTTTGCGCTGGACATGCCCATGATGATGGCGCGGTGGCCTTGCAGGCCGCTCATAACGTCGCCCATGACATCACCCGGGACGAGTACTTCGACGTCGTATACCGGTTCGAGAACCTTAGGATTGGCGTTGCGGAATGCTTGCGAGAATGCATTACGGCCGGCCAGGCGGAACGAGATTTCGTTGGAGTCTACCGGGTGCATTTTGCCGTCATAGATGCAGACACGTACATCGCGAGCGTATGAACCGGTCAGAGGACCTTGTTCCATGCGGTCCATAAGACCTTTGACGATGGCCGGGATGAAGCGTGCGTCGATGGCACCACCTACGATACAGTTGCATACCACGAGCTTACCGCCCCATTGCAGCGGAATTTCCTGAGTGTCGCGAACGTTCATCTTGAATTCCTGATTGCCGAAGCGATAGGTGTCCGGGGCGGGCATACTTTCGGTATAGGGTTCGATGATGAGATGCACTTCGCCAAACTGACCGGCGCCGCCGGATTGTTTCTTGTGGCGGTAGTCGGCGCGTGCAGCCTTGGTGATGGTCTCGCGATAGGGAATCTTGGGTTCCTCGAAGATGATGGGCAGTTTGTCGTTGTTTTCGACGCGCCATTTGAGTGTGCGCAGGTGGAATTCGCCCTGACCGGAGAGTATCGTTTGTTTCAGCTCCTTGGATTGCTCGACAATCCATGTCGGATCTTCCTCGTGCATACGAGTGAGGATGGCGCTGAGTTTTTCGCTGTCGCTTTCGGTGACGGGACGTACGGCGCGCTGATACTTCGGTGCGGGATATTTGATGAAATCGAATTCGTAATCGCAACCCTTTTCGTCGAGGGTATTGCCCGTGCGCACGTCTTTGAGTTTGACGGTGGCACCTATATCGCCGGCCTTGAGTTCGTCAACGGCGGTCTTAATCTGGCCGCATACGCAGTATATCTGAGCCAAACGTTCCTTGGTGCCGCGGGTTACGTTGTCGAGATCCGCTCCGGCTTTCAGTGTACCGGACATAACCTTGAAGTACGACACTTCGCCGATATGCGGTTCGACGGTGGTCTTGAACATATAGACGCTCAGAGGTCCGTTGCTGTCGGGCTTAACTTCTTCGCCTGCTGTATTGTGCGGAGCGGGCATATCCTCTACGAACGGTACAACGTTGCCCAGGAATTCCATCATGCGACGCACGCCCATATCTTTGGCAGCGCTGACGCAGAATACCGGGAACATAGACCGCGTAATAAGACCCTTGCGGATGCCTTCGCGGAGTTCGTCTTCGCTGAGACATTCGGTCTCAAAGAATTTCTCCATAAGGGCTTCATCATTCTCGGCAGCAGCCTCCACGAGAGCATGGTGCAACTCTTTGGCCTTGTCCATTTCCTCGGCGGGTATGTCTTCGATGGTGGGAACGCCGCCGTCGGGGCCCCATGAATATTTCTTCATGAGCAGAACGTCAATCATAGCGTTGAAGCCCGGGCCGCATTGAAGCGGGTACTGGATGGTGACAATCTTCGGACCGAAGACTTCGCGCATCTGTTCCATTACGTTGTCGTAGTCAGCCTTTTCGCCGTCAAGCTGGTTGAGCGCGAAGATTACGGGCTTATTG
>CAVEDT010000223.1:2084-3539 GCA_963614475.1 Roseburia faecis | reverse complement strand
GCCGTAATCATCGGCATTATTTTCCTGTTTTTGTGAATAGCGAGCGTTGACAAGGGCTTCGCCCAGTTGGCCGAGTTGCGAATCGGTAAGTTGTGCCACTACGCCACCTATTGATGCGATACCGTCTTTAAGCGCCGAGGTCATTAATGCTGTCTGGAACGCCTTGCGCGAATCGCGGTGTGCCACGTGACCCATTTCGTGTCCGATAACACCTAACAATTCATTATCATCCATAGCGTCCATCAAAGCCGAGTATACACGTACGCTACCGTCTGCACATGCAAAGGCATTAACTTCGGTGGCTTCGTAGACTTTGAAATTAAGAGGCGTTCCCTCAACATCGGTCAAGCCCTGAGTGAGCGTACGCAGGCGGATGACGTATGGTGATGTCTCGGGCAGCACTTTATTTGTCGAGTCGCTATGCTGTATGTATTCGTGTACATAGGCGTTGATTTGTTCATCGCTGAGGGTGAATGCCTGTACGGCTTTTTGTGCTCCGCTAATCAGTCGCGAAAAGTCTACCTGCGCTTGGACGGCAGGTACGGCGGCTGCAAGTATTGCGGTGGCTGCGATAATATTTTTTACAGTCTTTTTCATCGTTTATGGTCGGTTATTTTGAAAAAGAATTATTTGTTCGATGGGTTATTTTCGTATACAGAACGTTTGATGCGCTGTGTATTAATATACAAAGTCACGACCGAGGTATTTTTCACGTACCACGGGGTTTTCGGCCAATTGGCGCGAAGTGCCTTGGTAGAGTATGCGGCCTTCAAAAAGCAGATAGGCACGGTCTGTAATACTCAGTGTTGCATGAGGGTTGTGGTCGGTAATCAGAATACCGATATTCTTTTCTTTAAGCTTAACGACTACGGATTGAATATCTTCAACGGCTATAGGGTCGACTCCGGCAAAAGGTTCGTCAAGCATGATGAATTTCGGATCTATAGCCAAGCATCGAGCTATCTCGGTACGGCGTCTTTCGCCGCCACTCAATCGACTGCCGAGGTTATGCCTTACTTTCTGTAGGTTGAATTCGTCTATAAGGCTTTCGAGTTTCGCTTTCTGGTATTCTTTGGGCTTGCCTGTCATCTCGAGTACAGCACGGATGTTGTCTTCGACACTAAGGCTGCGGAATACCGAGGCATCCTGCGGCAGGTAAGCGATGCCGCATTGTGCGCGTCTATATACCGGGTAGGAGGTGATATCGATATCGTTGAGGTATATACGTCCGGCATTAGGCCTTATCAAGCCGGTGGTCATATAGAAGGTCGTGGTCTTTCCGGCTCCATTGGGACCGAGAAGTCCGACAATCTCGCCTTTGGTGACATTTATAGACACATGGTCGACAACGGTACGCTTGCCGTAGATTTTCACAAGGTCATCGGTGCGCAGCATTGCCTCGCCGGCATCGTCTTCCATAAGATTCTTTTGATCTGCGGCAGCGGCGTCTCCTTT
>CAVEDT010000223.1:1072-1907 GCA_963614475.1 Roseburia faecis | reverse complement strand
CGGCTTTTCTTGCCTATAAGCGGAAGGGATATCTTGGGCAGCGAAATCTTGGGTACTGAAATCTTCATACCGGGGAATTATTTGGGCGTATTGTGCGAACGGCGTAAGCGACTTTCTATATAGTCGGTCAGCAGATTGATTGCCACGGTGTTGCTTCCGCCTTGAGGCACAATAAGGTCGGCATATCGCTTGGACGGCTCGATATGCTGCATGTGCATGGGTTTAAGTACGCCTTGGTATCGGTCAATAACCATTTGCGGCGTACGACCGCGCTGTATGCAGTCACGCGCAATGACTCGTATGAGACGATCGTCCGGATCTGCGTCTACAAACACCTTGACGTCCATCATTTCGCGTAAGGACGGCTCGCACAAAACCAGAATGCCTTCAACGATGACAACTTCACGCGGCTCGACGTGTACCACTTCGGGCTGGCGTGTGCATGTCAGATACGAATACGTGGGCATTTCGACACTTTGGCCATGGCGGAGCATATCCAAGTGCTTGCGTAGCAACGGCCATTCGATGGCGGCAGGTTCGTCAAAATTGATTTTGCTGCGTTCTTCGGGCGGAATATGACTGGAGTCTTTGTAGTATGAGTCTTGCGGCAATACTGCGACTTCACCGGCCGGAAGAGCATTGATGATCTTATTAACGACTGTGGTCTTGCCTGAACCGGTTCCACCGGCTATACCTATGATAAGCATATCTGTTTCAGATGATTGGGTTGTGCATACAAATTGTTTGACGCCACCGTAATCGACAACGCCTTACGATGACAACTTCACGCGGCTCGACGTGTACCACTTCGGGCTGGCGTGTTCATGTCAGATAC
>CAVEDT010000223.1:0-1062 GCA_963614475.1 Roseburia faecis | reverse complement strand
CCCCGGGTCGGCTGTCCCCTTGTATTATTGGGCGACAGCCAACCCGGCTCAACCTTATTATTATCTTATGCAGCTGTATTATCTGCCTCCGGCAGTCGAACGTTGCGTATCTGCATCGGCGTTTATCAGTTTGTTCACGCCCTGTTTCTGTCGTCCCCATTGGATATTGTAGGATATACGTAGATACGGCATTCGCATCTCCATACGGGTGTGCTTTCCGTTGGTGTTATAGCGGCTAATCTGCTTCGAGCCTTGGTCATATCGTCCGAAGGGCATAATCACACCGCCGCCGAAACTCCAGTTTTTCCAGTCGTATGAGAGCATAACCGCGGAAAGATTCTCGCCCCACGAAATAGTTTCGCCGAAAAGCTCTTTGGCCGAGCGCTGGTACATGGTCGTCAGCGTGAATCCCCAGTGCGAAAGCATCGCGGATACGCTGCCGCTCCAATTGTGGTTGTAGTGCGTATAACCGTTGCCGCGCATACGCTCGGCGCTGTAGGTAATGCTGCCGTTGACCATAAACCATTCGGGAATGACCTCCACCTGCGGCGAAAAGCGCAGTTGCAGTTGTTGGAAACCGCGGCTGTTCTCATACGATGTCACAAGGCGGTCTCCGTCCCAGTACATGTACGGGGCAATGGCATTGGGCGAAGTGAAGCCGTAGATTCCAAACGAGCCGATGATTCGTGGCAGCGTAAAATTGTATCGTAATGATAACCTATACGAAGAAGATGTCTTGAGATCCTGATTGCCGATACGCCACTGGAAGCCGTCAATTTGCTGTGCAGCGATATTGGTCTGCATCAGCGTCGGTGCGGTCTGCCAAGAAGTGAAGTTGAGACGCAACTGGTGCTTGTTGTTTATGGCGTATGCGGCGGAAAATTCGGGGCGCATATTCCACGAGCTATTGCCCTGCCCTGTCTCGGCAAATTTGAAGGATGTGAAATTAGCACCCATACCGGCGGTCAACGACACTTTATTAATACGGTGATAGTACTCAGCAAAGAAGTATGCCTTGTCCTGACGCTGATGAAAGATTTCTCCATCAAGATTGTCGTACTG